>NZ_WTLC01000082.1:0-4227 GCF_011378875.1 Pseudoalteromonas sp. Z9A5 | reverse complement strand
TCATGTAACGTGGCTTCAATGCTTTAAAAGCGAGGTATAAAACCTCACCTACTAAAACGTAAACACCGAACCCGTAGGTGCGATTTTACATCGCGCTCATGTAACATGGCTTCAATGCTTCAATGCTTCAATGCTTCAATGCATTAAAAGCGAGGTGTAAAACCTCACCTACCAAAACACAAACACCAAACCCGTAGGTGCGATTTTATATCGCGCTCATGTAACGTGGCTTCACGCTTCAGCGCATTAAAAGCGAGGTATAAAACCTCACCTACTAAAACACAAACACCGAACCCGTAGGTACGATTTTACATCGCGCTCTTTACTTCATTTTCTCCTATAAGTCTCTATCACTTAATGCTAATGTTTAACTTATAAAATGCACCTCTAAAGTAAGCAACTTTATTGGATTTGAATAGCTGAACTCTGGAGTCAAATATGTCTAACTGGGTTGATGCAAAAGTAAAAAATGTAACATGGTGGAGTGAAACACTTTTTAGCTTAACGGTTCATGCCGATGTAGAGCCATTTAAAGCAGGGCAGTTTACAAAGCTTTCAATAATGGATGGCGACAAACGCATAGCGCGTGCTTATTCATACGTAAACGCGCCCGAAAATCCTGACCTAGAGTTTTATCTTATTAACGTAGCTGATGGACTTTTATCGCCTTGCTTAGCTAAATTGCAACCTGGAGATACCGTATTAATTGAACGCCGAGCCACCGGCTTTTTTACTCTTGACGAAATACCACAAAGCGAGCAGCTTTGGATGCTCAGTACAGGCACAGCAATTGGTCCATTTTTATCAATGCTGCAGCAACCCGAAGTGTGGGAAAAGTATCAGCATATAAACTTAGTGCATGGTGTACGCTTTAATAATGATTTAAGTTACCAAGCGCTTATTAACGAGCTTTTAAAAGTATATCCCGATAAGTTTAACTATATTCCTGTTGTAAGCCGTGAGGAGCCATTACAAGGGCTTAATGGGCGAATAACTAACGCTATTGCCAACAACACTTTATTTACGCACGTAAAACTAGAGCCAACACCTAATAATGCTCAATTTATGATTTGCGGCAACCCACAAATGGTAAAAGATACAACTGAGCTTCTTATAGGTAAAAACTTTAAACGAAACCGACGCAGAGAGCCTGGCCATATAACAGTCGAACAGTACTGGTAAGGGTTTTGTGCGTACATAATCACTACCCGCAAACTCTAAAATTTGCTATGTTGCACCACATTACGCGTTTAGTGTTTATATTAGGAAAGTTATGAAACCGTTACCAATTATTTTAGCTGCATTAATCACCACTGTAGCATTAATTACTTATGCCGCAGATCAGCAACCTGAGTCAAACGAGCCTGAACAAAAAAGTACAGAGCAAACTGTTGTCCAAAAAGAAAATGTGACTAACGAAGATAAAAATACGCAAAACAGCAACACGCAAAGCGTTAGCGCAGAGGTTGAGAAACCTCAAAAAGTTGAATCGACTTCAGAACCCATACCTAAAAGCACTAATACTGATAAATCAGATGCTGATAAAAAAGTAGACGATAAACTAAATACAATTGAATACACAGCCCCCGAGCTTAAAAAGCCAGTAATCGACCCAACTAAAGCAGACAATTCAAAAGTATTAGGTAACGAAACACCAAAGCCAGTAGAAAAACCTAAAAACAAAACAGAAAAAGCGGTTGCCGTAGCGAAGGCCGAACAAGCAGTTACGCAAGCAAAAGATGCACTTACCGTTAAGCAGCAAACTAAAGCTAAGCAATCACGCGAATCACTCGCAGTGGTAGAACAATTAGTTAAAGCATACAACGCACGTAACATAGAAGAATTTATTCGAGTATATGATGAAGACGTAGAGTTTTATATTTTCCCAGATGAGCTATTATTTAAAGGAAAGGAAAAACTAATAGCACGTTACGGGCTTATGTTTAAAAAACTAAAGTGTATTCACTCATCACCAATTAAGCGCATAGTGCATGGTGATATAGTAATAGATCACGAGCTATCAGAAACCTGTTCAACCGATGAAAACGTGATAGATAAGCGCTCAGAACTCATTTCGAGCTATCAAGTTAAAAATGGTAAAATAATACGCGTATTATTTTTTAGATAAGGGTTAATATGCAAGTAAGCGACGAGAAAAAAATTCATTTAATGTACCGAGTCGAACCGGGCTGTTTGGGTCCTGATGGCGTAAACCATATTGAAGATTTTTGTCACTTTGCTAATAAGCATATTAAATCACCTTACTACAGTCAGTTTGTATTTTTACCGCGTTACGATAAACAAAAAAATGAACGTCAATATAGCGTAAATAGCCGTAACTTATCGCAAGTTCAAGCAAAGGCTTATTTAAATCACTTTGAAATACATATAGATCATTTTGAAGAACAACTAGATGAATTAATCGCCAAATCAATTGATTTATACTTTAAGCGTTAACACTTAAAGTATTTTCATCACTTAAACCTTCCTGTTAACCATCAACATCTATATTTACCCAGCACGATGTAAAATAGCACCTACAAAAAAAGGGCCTAAGCCCTTTTATGTTTACACTATTTTTTATGTATAGCTCAATTTAGCAAGCTAACAAAGCAATAATTTAATAGCGTGTTAAACCTGCTCGCCTTCAACAATAGTATTAAAGCTATCGTTGTCGTGTAAGCTTGCAAACGCACTTTCGTGCAATAGCTCATTACGTAAGTTAGGTGAGTAGTCTAATGCCATTTTTATATCGGCTAGTGCATCGGCATGTTTATGTGTAAGTGCGTAAGCACAAGCTCGTTGCCAGTACGCATAACCATAGTCACTGTCTATATCAATAGCTTGGTTGCAAAGCTCAATAGCTTGGGCTGTCTCGTTTATTTCAAGTAATGCATCGGCTTTATACGCAATTGCTTCTACGTCTTCTGGTTTGCGTTTTAAAATTTCGTCAAAAATTTCAATTTTATTTGCAAAATCACTTTCTAAATTTGCACGCATCCACAATGAATGAACCTCGTTAGTAACCGAAATACGTTCTTGGTTGCTGAGTATTTCTTCAGAACGTACACGTAGTTTTTCTTCAAGAATTTTTAATCGGTCTTCATATTCATCAGTAATTACACTTACTCGTGTATTTACAATGTCTTCTACTTTATTTTTAACATCGCGCAGCGAGTTCCAACCAACTAATACCAAAATAGATGCAGTTGCGGTAATAATAAAAAATACATTATTAATAGTGTCGGTAGTGTACGTAATCGCACGATCGGCAGTATCTAGTTGCGCGTGGGTAACTTGTTTAGTTACATCTTCACGAAGTTTTTGCTGATCTTGGCGTACGGCTTTAAGTTCATCTAAAACATAACGCTCAAGAAGCGGTTTATACATAGGCTCTTTTAATTGGTCTAGGGCTTGGTGTTTATCTTGTTCAGTAAGAGCGTCTGCTCTTTGCTCTGCTGCACTGGTAATGCCCGAAAAAAATGTAAAACAAATAAAAAGTAGTGATATGTAATAACGCATTCGTACGCCTAATTTAATTAATTGCAATAGCAACTTTAACATGCACGACCAAAAGTCACTAGAGCTGGGGGGCGTTTATATGTGTAAGCTAAATTAACTTGAGCGTGGTATTTATCGCAGAGGCAAAGTGATATAGCAAAGTTGGCTACATTTAATACGTTAATGCTTTAACATAAAAAATAAGCAAAAAAAAACCAGTTCAAAATGAACTGGCTAAAACTGCTTAAAACAACAAAAGTTGCAGGGATTCACAGGAGAGAAACTACATACTAACTAAATTTAGCTGAACAATTACTTAACTTAATTCAATTAGTTAAAAATAACGGGATACATTAAACAATGTGTAAAAAGTAAAGGTGCATTGGGCTTATTTAATGCACCTTTAATAACTACAATTTCATGGTGAAGGGGGGTATTCCAATGTGCGATTTGGTAAAACCAAAGCCACTTTCAAACCCTTCACATACCATTACGCCGGCATTTTCAAATTCGATCAGTCTTTATCAATAAGTAATTAAATAATGCAAAAGTATATCCGTAGGTGCGATTTTACATCGCGCTCATGTAACTGCATGTCACAGATCTTTATATCCAATTTTAAGAATATGATTTGTAGATACCATCTCTCATTTTAAGCTTCAAGGTCGTATTTAACTTTCTTGGAGCTTAAACGCTTCTTGGTTTTTTATTACACCAAAACATATA
>NZ_WTLC01000081.1:0-4247 GCF_011378875.1 Pseudoalteromonas sp. Z9A5 | reverse complement strand
TTGATGCCTCACTCTGCCTACAAAATCCCAACCAAATTTAAGCACTAACTTAAACCAAGGATTGCGAAATCCTGCATCTGTGACGATGATCGGCTGGAAAATAACAAAGACACCCACTTTAAATAGTGGGTGTTAATTTACTACTAACACGTTGTACTTAAACAACATAACACAAAAGAAAAGGACTCTTCGATGCCAGCAATGAAATTAATCCAATCGGTAGGAATTGGCGGCGCAAATAAGCCAGACGATGTAAAAGCAGTACAAACCGCTTTAAATTCACTTCTTTCCCTCATAGCACCCACTCAAAAATTAAACAGAAAATAAACTAGACACCCAACCTAAATTTGCACTTTCTAAGGTTAATGACTAAATTTTAATTAGTCTGAAAAGTGAGCAGGTGTTTTATGGCTATTGCAAGAAAACGTCAAATAAGTTTGGTTGATACAAAATACTACCACTGTATTTCACGTTGCGTTCGCCGTGCTTTTTTATGTGGCGAAGACCATTTTACTGGTCAATCTTACGAGCATCGCAGAGGCTGGGTTGAAGACAAACTACTTGAATTAGCTAAGATATTTTGTATTGATGTATGCGCTTATGCTGTTATGAGCAACCACACTCATTTAGTACTGTATGTTGATGATAAAAAAGCAAACAGACTACATGATAAAGCGATTGTTATTCGTTGGCATAAGCTGTGTAAAGGCACCGCTCTTACACAAAAATACATACAGGGCGAAAAGCTAAGTAAAGCTGAACTTGTCTTTTTTAACCAAACAGTAAACCAATACCGCGAGCGCTTATCAAGTATTAGCTGGTTTATGCGGTTACTAAATGAAGATATAGCCCGCAGAGCGAACAAAGAAGATAACTGCACTGGCCGTTTTTGGGAGGGGCGTTTTACGTCCCAAGCATTATTAGATGAAGCCGCACTTGCCGCCTGTATGGCGTATGTCGATTTAAACCCAATTAGAGCGAAAATGGCTAACACCCCAGAAGAGTCAGACCATACCAGTGTTCAAGAACGTTTAACACACGCAAAGGATGGAAAACAACCAAAAAAACTTCTTCGCTTTGCAGGCATGCCACGCCAAATAATGCCCAAAGGGCTACCGTTTGAGCTTAAATCGTACCTTGAACTTGTTGAATTAACAGGCCGTTGTATACGAGAAGACAAGCGAGGGTATATTGAAAGTACACACTTGCCTTTGCTAGAAAGAGTGAATATATCCCCCGAAAACTGGTTAAAGCTTACAACCCAATTTACGCGCGTATTTCATGGCGCAGTAGGTAGACCAACTTCACAAGCAAGTTACTGTGAAAACTTAAACAGAAAGCGGCGATCAAATATTAGCAACTGCGAAAAGCTACTCGCATAAATTAAAAACCATTCAGTAAAATTAAAACTGCAATTATGCAGATATTCTCATGCGCATAATTCAGGTTTAATAGGGCTAATGACTTATTTAATAGATGAAATGAAAGCGACCCAGTAATAAAAGATTAATTCTGAACCTGAAAAGCAAATTTAGTGGCACAGTTTTGTTTGTTCAATTAAAGTGGCTGTCCAGTTTGGTTGACAATGACTTATTTAATAGATGAAATGAAAGCGACCCAGTAATAAAAGATTAATTCTGAACCTGAAAAGCAAATTTAGTGGCACAGTTTTGTTTGTTCAATTAAAGTGGCTGTCCAGTTTGGTTCTGAACACGGTGAAATTGACTACATTTGGGATATTAACCAATTAATTGGCGAATGCCAAAACGGTGAATATACGTGGTATATAAACTTACCTAATCAATTTCATCCAGTAGCACTGATTAAAAAAGGTGAGGTGTACTACTACCACCTAGATCAGCTTAACACGCCGCGTTTTGTTACTAACAAAAGCGCACAAGTCGTGTGGGAAAACCAAGCCGACGCATATGGTTACGAAGAGCCAAAACTAGACGCTGAATCTACTGTAAATAATACCTTTACTCAGCCAATCCGTTTTCAGGGCCAATATTTAGACGAGGAAAGCGGCTTACATTATAATCGCCATCGTTACTACAGCCCTAGACAACAACGCTTTATAAACCAAGACCCTGTTGGTTTAGTGGGCGGCATAAACCATTACCAATATGCACCTAATCCGGTTAACTGGGTTGACCCGTTTGGGTTCTTGTGCGAGGAAGGGCAAAGAAAGTTAAAAGAAATACTGGCCGCAGAAGAGCATGGCTTATCAGAGAGTGAGCAAGCAGAGCTATTTAATTTACTAAAAGGTGATGATAAAGATATTAACTCGGCAACCCTTAAAGTTAGAGCTCACAACCCAACTGATACAAAAAGTTATTCACCAAGTCGTTACTTCAACGAAGCCAGTGTCAACGTTAATACCAATGAAATAACATGGAGTCGACAAGATATAGTTCAAACACTTACTATGCCTATTGCTGATGTTATTGCAGGCTGGAAAAATGGTCGTGGAGATGAAACCGACACTAACTCGCTAGTCATTAACCTTGATGTAAAAGTTAATCCGAGGGAGTACAGTGGTGAAGAATTCGAGTTCCCACATGATGACGAGACAGAAGAAAAGTTAAAAGAGCATCGGGCTAAGCGTGTTGAATGTATCAAGGAACGTGAGAAGTACGACAAGGTAGAAGACAAAGATGAATGGAATAAAATAAACAGTGGTGAAGATGGCGTTAACTCACAATCAGCCAAAATAGGCGAAGTTGCTGCTTTTTACGCTGTTACTAACAGTGCTAAGTTTAATAATGCAAAACTAATTTACCCAGGGGACAGCTTAGAAGATTTACTTGCAGCTGGCTCACAACCGGGCGATTTTGATTTAGTTTTTGAAGACGATGATGGAAACTTAATTATAATTGAGGCCAAAGGTGGCTCAGCTGAGTTAGGTTATAAAAAAGGCGCTCCAGGGATTATTGACCAACAAGGTACAACAGAATATAGAAATAGTACTATTGAGCAGATGGCTGATAAAGACATGCCAAAGGGCACAACTGCCAAACAGATCAAAGCCGTCAAAGAAAAATTAAAAAATAATGATAAAAAAGGCCTCACCGACGAAGAGAAAAAAATAGCTAATGTACTTAAGCAGCAAGAAGTTGGAAAAAAACTACGAAGAGCAAAAAATAACGAAACAAAAGATGAAAGTCAGCTTCAGTATTGGCATGCAAGCACTAAGTTAAACCCTGACTCGAGTATTAAAAATGATTCAACCACGATGAAGCAATTTGAAAATAGAAAAAAAGCCAGTAAAGAAGGAAAATCTAATGATTAACATAACACGCGGTTATGAACCTACGCTTTTAGAGCATGATACTGAACGCTTTGAAGAGGCGTACAATGAAGTGATTGAAGATTTACCAATCAAAAAAGAAAATTTAATTTACTTAATGGGAGATGCAATCAAAATCTGCCAGTGGTGGTCGTTTGATTTAACGGAGGAAAACAAGAAAAAATCCATAAAAGCATTAAAAATAGTAGCAAAAGCCGGTGAGGCTATTTTTAGGCTAGGTCGAGAGCCTGAAAAAGAGCAGCATATCGTGATTGACGACATATTAGATGCCACCTACAACGGCTTAGGTTTATTAGAAAATGGTGGATTACATGCGATGCGTTGGCAAGAAGCTTTTTTTGCAGCAGCAATAGTGCGTGACTATGACGCGATGGACAGCTTGGTTGAATTTCCGGTGTCATTAATGCGAAAGTGTTCTTCTAAAAGTCCTGAGGCAGAGTATTTATTAACCGAGTTAATACAGTGTATTCATCGTCGTGAATCAGGTCCAAAGGGTATTGAAGTCCTCAATAAGTTAATGGACGAAGTGATTGAAGGCGGTAAAAAAGAGCCGTGGGTTGCGTACGGTACAGGTGCAAAATCAGATTTTATTATTTCGTTTACTACAAAGTCAGAAGCAACTCCAAGTGAGGCATTAGCAAGTGCACTAACTGAAAATTGGAAGTATTGTGAGCGTCATCGTGATCCTGGGTACCAACAACCTAGTTTTTATATGCCAATTAATTTGCTCGGTTTAGCATGTATGGCAAAAGACCTTGGTAACGAACTAAACGTACGATCAGACTTTATTCCGCAATTTTATATTGATGGCGATTATTTATAAATAATCATCACGTTATTTTCTAATGGGGTCAAATCCTGAGGGATCCCCACAATTGCTAATAAGCTACAAGCACTCGTGGCAATCCTTATTTAATTGCTTGAGTGCCTCTGAAAA
>NZ_WTLC01000080.1:0-5275 GCF_011378875.1 Pseudoalteromonas sp. Z9A5 | reverse complement strand
AAGGTATGCCAGCAAAGCAGAAGAAAGCGATGCGCAGTACAGCTTATCTTGAAAAGGTATTGAATTTATAGTGTTTTTTCATGCTCTTGCCCTGAGTCATTACCTAACTGTTGATGAAGTTTTAAGTGCAGCAAACAGCCTTCTAACAACGATGATAAAAGAGTTGATCGAATATAAATCAGGACTAGAAACAAGTGGAGATTTAGACCCAAATATTTTAAATGAAATCAATAAAGTATTTAAAGATGAAATAGAAAATAATCCTATAATCTCATTAGGTTTAGAGAAGATAAAATTAGTGAATAAAAGCATATCTTCATCTAGTGTAAAGCTACCTAGAACGACATTTTTAAGAAACAATAATAAATATACAGATTTTTGGAATATAGGCTCTATTTTAACAAAATATATAATGGACGAGCTTAATTTAATACTACGAAAACGTGGATGCTCGCAGGCTAAGAACTTTCCTAGCGTAAGCTCTGGTATTAAAGCTGTAGTTATTACAAGGGGAATGCAGCAATACCTAGTTGATAATGGCTTCAGTTTCACAGATAGAGAAATAATTTGGCCCGATAATAGTACAACTTACTGTTTAAGCTTAAACAACAGAGCTATTGATAGTTTTTATTGTATATCCGATAAAGATACTTTATTTAAGTGCCAAATAGGCGAATCTAATCCATTTAAATTAGACATAGTTGATATGGGGAAGGATATTGAAGTCAATATTCATTTTTTCTTTAAAGCCAATTTATGAAATATTTACCCTTTCAATTTCAATAGATAAACCTTTATTGAGGCTAATTAAAACATTAGTGTTAATTTTAACGCTGATGTTTTTTTGAAAATAAATAGCGTCTATTTGTCCCTACTTATTGTTAAACTTTTTTAGCAAGCTTATACGCTTGTTTATTTTTATACATTGCGTGGTCTGCATCATTTAATAGCGCTTCAAAGGGCTGCTTTTGTTTATCAGTAAAACTGTAACCAATACTGAGTGATAAATCGCACACGCTCTGTTTAAGTAAGGCTTTTGAGTACTCAGAGGATATTTTATCCATGATATAGTTAATTTTACTCTTATCGCTTACTTGCATCACCGTAACAAACTCATCGCCCCCTAAGCGCCCTACTATATCGGCATTTCTTAAGTGAGTTTTTAGGGTATCTGCCAATATAATTAAGGCTTTGTCGCCAACTTCATGCCCACAGGTATCGTTTAATTTTTTAAAGTCGTTTATATCAATAAACATACAACACACATCAAACCCTAAACGCTGCGCTAAGTTAAGCTTTTGCTGAGCAAGTAAACTCAGTGCTCGACGATTATAAATATTCGTTAATGAGTCTAACATGGCTATTTCGCGCATTTGTTCATAACTATAAACAAGCGCTAGATCGTCTTCAATTAAATCGCGTAGTTGCTCTATGAGTTCAAAGTATTCATCGGTATAGCTTGTTTTTTTAGTATCTTTTAAACATAACGTGCCAAATACTTCGCCTTCAGGCCAATGAATGGGTAAACCTAAGTACGATTCAACACCATCTTCAATAACTTCTGGCAGGGTGTTCCATACATCACTATTGCTTGTGTCATTAACGTATAAAGTATTGTTAGTTTCGGCTACATGCCGACAAAAAAGAGGTGTTTGAGGAGGGAGTATAGGATTTGTTTCAAAGTTAGAGCCACCTTCGTTACTTCTGATAACGACACGATAGCCCTTACTTGTTGCCTGAACTATATAACCCGACGGGGCTGAAAAAAGCCCCGTAATAAGGTCTATGGTTTTTTGCCATTTATGCAGTGATATTTGACCATCTACACCAGAGAATGCCCATTGATCAATTTCAAACATTAACTTTACCTCGGCTATATATTAGCTTCAGTATAGGCAAGAAAACATATCAAAAGCTATTACTTACGGCGTCTACTTGGTTCTCTTTTTCCGGTAATACGCTTTTTATCGCGATCTTTTCGCGACTTATTCGTGTTTTTACGGTTATCTTTTGGCTTTTTATTAGGATCGGGCTCGTAGCCTTCTAACCATTGCGGTGTTAAGCGCGTAT
Source organism: Pseudoalteromonas sp. Z9A5 (assembly GCF_011378875.1). NCBI lineage: Bacteria > Pseudomonadati > Pseudomonadota > Gammaproteobacteria > Alteromonadales > Pseudoalteromonadaceae > Pseudoalteromonas > Pseudoalteromonas sp. Z9A5. Next base: position 3,205 of record NZ_WTLC01000080.1, on the reverse strand, counting down.
CGAGTAGTACTTCTATTTCTTCAAGCAACCATTGCTCATCAATACTAACCAGCGACATAGCAAGCCCTTGCTCGCCTGCACGCCCTGTACGCCCAATACGGTGTACGTAATCTTCTGCTATGTATGGCAGTTCAAAGTTAATTACATATCTAAGTGTAGAAATATCTAAACCACGTGCGGCTACATCAGTTGCAACAAGTACACGTGTAATACCTTCTTTAAAGTTTTGCAGTGCGCGGTCGCGTGCACCTTGTGATTTATCGCCATGGATTGATTCGGTTTTTAAACCGTCTTTACACATTTCTTTAGCGAGTTGGTCGGCCATTTGTTTTGTACGAGTAAAAATAAGCACTTGGCGCCAGTTTTTCATGCCAATCATGTGCGACACAAGCTCGCGCTTACGATCCTCATCAACCGAGTAAATTACTTGTTCTACTTCCACGGCTGCTGAGTTACGTTTATCAACTTCAATGAGTTCTGGGTTTTTAAGTAGTTTTTTACTGAGCTCAAACACACTGTCATCAAACGTAGCTGAAAATAGTAAGGTTTGGCGATCGCCAGGAATATGGCGCAATATGCGTCTTATTTCGTCAATAAAGCCCATATCAAGCATGCGGTCGGCTTCATCAAACACTAACGAATCTACGCTTGAAAGTACCACACTGCCTTTAACTATATGATCGAGTAAACGCCCAGGCGTTGCCACAATAACTTGAGCCGTTCTAAGGGCTTTTATTTGTGGGCCAATACTTGCGCCCCCATAAGCTAAAGCACCATTTATATTGGTGCCTTGTGCGTACTTTTCAAAGCTTGCAAATACTTGCTGAGCCAGTTCTCGTGTTGGCGTTAAAATTACAACACGAGCAATGCCTGGTTCATCTTTTTTAGGTGTATTTAAAAGCTTATGTAACAGCGGTAGAACAAAAGCAGCTGTTTTACCTGTGCCTGTTTGTGCACTGCCCATTACATCACTTCCGGCTAAAATAGGCGGAATGGTTTTAATCTGAATTGCGGTAGGTTGAGTGTAATTATTTTGCTCAATCGCAGTTAATAATAACGGGTCGAGATTAAGTGATGAGAACGTAGTGGCAGACATAGGCTTAGCTTTAAAATAACAAAGAGCGCTATTGTACGCACATTACTGTACTGCGTAAATTAACCAGCCCAGAAAAGTGTTTTATCGTGGTTGCTCATTTTCGCTTTAGCGCTAAAAACAATAAAAACCCAATAAAAAAGGCGCTAAATAACAAATGTATTTAGCGCCTTTTTTTAATTTAATACAATTTTAAGCGGGTTTTAACGTCGCTTTACGTTCGTTGTAAAACGCGATTAAATCGTCAACTGTAGCTTGGCAGTATTCGCGAATACCCGAAACCACCATGTGCTTTTCACCACTACCCACTTTAACGCCGTTTTCTAACAGGTTAAAACGTAGTGTAATTTTTCCGCGCTTACCGGCGTACTCAAAACTAGGCTCTGCAAATTCAAGTGTCGGCGCTGTAATATCAAGGTTATCAAGATTGATAAGCATTGATTCGTAAATTACCATCGGACGCGTGGGGTTTATCATTACCTCCTGCTTGCCCATTAATGGAATAATTACATGCGGAAAAGTAGTACCAGAAAACTCAACATAATTCTTTATTAGGCTATTAGTTAGTGCTGGGCATTTACTGGTTTTACCTTCACGCTTTACCTTTAAAATAACTTTTTCGCCATTGGTTACATCAAACTCATCAGCTTCCTCAGGGAAGTTAAGTTTGGTGTTTTCGTCAACCATACCGGCAAAGGTAAATTCCATTCGCTCGCTAATACCGTATCGGTCTAGCACTAATGAAAAAAGTAAGTCTCCTGGCGCGCAAAACTTTTTAGCATCTTTGTCATGGAGTGGATTGTAATCGTCAGCAACAAACTTGGCAAAACGACAACCTTGCTCACGAGAGATAGAAACATAATCAGCATGCTGCTGAAAAAAAGGACTTAACATAGTGTGTTCACTGCTTAAACTGCTTATAACCTAGCTATACTACCAGAAAAAAAATAGAGAGAGGTCGAATCTGTTAGATTAGTTAAAATATAGCTAGGGCGTGTTGATCTTTGGTGGGTGAATTTGCAGCAGTATGTTTGGTTTTTAGGCAAGGCGGAGCCTATGTAGTGTGGTTATTCCCCATGAATAGGCGATAACGCAGCATAAATACCAAACGTGCGCTGCCCTTTGGGTTCTTTCTAGGGACGATTAACTCTTTGTTGCTCGGTTTTTACTTAGCCCACTAGGTTACAAACCTCGCGCCGCGATTTAATCGCCCCTAGATTGAACAAATTTCAATCCACAAAGTTCAACACGCCCTAGAGTGAGTTGTTCTTTGGTGACTTAATTTAAAGTAGTATGTTTGGCTTTTAGGCAAGGCAGAGCCTATAGTGTGTTGTTATGCCCCATAAATGTGAAATTAAACTAAAATACTAACTGAGCTAGACATTCACCTTAAGTAAATGGATAAAAATTGTATTTAGGTGATCGAAGTAATTTACATCGGTTTTAATTAATTTTGTTAGATTTCTATGTACTCGACGAACCCTTCAGAAATTGGGTCAATATCCAAAGTACAAGAATCAATACCTACAAATTCCCAACCAGTATTCTTCTTTAGATAACCAATCATATAGCCAGCCATATCATCTGCAACAATTATAATATTTTCATTAATTAATTCGGGGTCTATTATTTCTGAAATTGGTATTGGACCAGAATAAACCATATATCCATTGCTAGATTCGCAAGTTGAATTTTTAGCAATCCAAGATGTGTAGTCATTAGGTAAGTCAGTATAATTTTCATTAGTTGTTACTTTTGACATGACGACACTCCAGAAATCTAACGAGGCTGTCGAATAACTCCAACAGCCAAATTCAATTAAAAAAACGAGTTTCTGTAATTAACCCTAATCGTTTTTTAAAGCATTAGGTAATGCATTTGGATCCCATAAAACTGGCTATTTTCTTAAAAAAGAGTAATTCTACAGCCTCAACGCCCACTTAAACGGACAAAAGTTGTTGGCTAAAATGTGAAGCGTAGCGGAACCTAACCAACTGTTTTTGTTCCGTTTGAAGTTCTTGTATGGATAATAAACCCATCAAATTATTATTTATAACCAAGTTCGGGTAATGTGAGACCCAGGCTTTAGCAGCAACTAAAGCCCTCTTTTGT
>NZ_WTLC01000008.1:0-116081 GCF_011378875.1 Pseudoalteromonas sp. Z9A5 | reverse complement strand
TTGGCTGTGCACTTCAACTGTTTTTTAAACTACCTTATTGATTTATATTATCAAATTGTGGGGATTCCTCAGGGTCAAATCTTGACTTCACACATCACTATATATCAACGACCGCTCACAGCACTTAGCTGGCGTAGGATTTAATTGAGTATCACTAATCTAATCTGACATTCTCAGATAAAAAGTCATCTATACGGTCAAATAATTCATAATCGCCGCTTGTAAATGAAGGTCGATTACCTTCACTCTAAATACACAAATATGAACGCTATGATTAATAGAATTCATGCAGGCTCGCTGAAATCATACGTTTAAGACTACACGTCTAAATATTTTCTAATTGACGCCCAGTCGGGATAAAGTGAAGTACCAAAGTGTAACAATTTACCTTCAAATTCACTTTGGCAACGTCCTGTATGATTGTCATCTATTAAGTACTGCCCTTTTAATAAACTTTTGTTAGGGCTGATAATCAATCTATTTACCATTTCAAAACCTAAGTGCTGCTCAACCCAAATGCGTTTTTCGGTATAACATAACGGATTTTTTACTGACGGAGCAGTTAAAATATAAGGTGTGTATTTATCAGAATCTAATAAAGCGTTAACGGCGTTAATTGCACCAGGCAAAGGTCGTAATTTAGTATAAAAGCCATATTGAGATTGAGGAAATTGAATCGCTGGATTTAATTTAAGATCTTGATTCGCAGCCTCGGTAAAATTACAAAGAACATCGTCCATATCAATGTAAACAATCATATATTTCCTAATTTTAAAATCAAGCATGCAAATTTACTACACGTGATAACTATTTTTTTATTATAAAAAGTATTAAAAATACTAAGACATTTAATGCTATAGAGCATGTACTTAACAACAAGCCATTTATTACATGTTCATTATGTATTTGGCTAATAGACTTTACAGGAGACTCCCTTTCAAACTTTATGCGCTCAGTAAATGAATCGTCCATACGAATATAACGAAAAAGAACATAACCCATACCGCTCACAGTAAAAATTAAGCCTAACCAACCTGATGCCACCCATGGCATAAAGGCAATAAAACCAAATAAGTAGCACAAAAAATATAAACGGTTACCCATGTAGTCTGTGGCTACTTTTAGAATTATTTGTTCTCGTTTATTTTTGGGGATTCGTTTTGTAAAAAGCAGCCTTTGTTGGGCATCTAAGCTCATATGCGCGTAATCATCCGGATGACGACTCGATATGTCTTTTTTATTTTTTGCATTCATTCATATATTATCCATTAAAAAACCAATAATAAACCAATAATAAACCAATAAAAAAATCCATATTACGAGCAGCCTTCAAGTTGACCTACTTGATTGTTATTCACTCAATTTCATTTTCAGTTAAATTTACTATTTGTATAAATACGATTTAATATTTCATAAACAATACGGGAATATAAATGATAATGCGTTGAATCGTTGGGGATATAACTGACCGTTTTGATAAAATAAATTTCACCTGTTTTATTAAAAAATGATTGTAGAGCGAGTTCAACCGACTCTTTTATTTTATCAACAGACACCGCACTACTCAAACCAACATTCATTGCTTTTAACTTAATAAACTGGATACTTTTAACTTCGATGTCAGATAGTTCAATTTGCAAATAAGCATCAAACCCGCCACCGCATTGGAGCGCGCCAGTATAGATATTATCGCCATTATTATAAATTCTCAAAATAGCCCTTACCGCTTAAATATTTTTTAAACAAACCAGAAAAATATAATAATTAACGTGATTATAACTACTTTAATTCGCATTTTATTTTTGTTTAAACCATAAAAAAATGCAGGGTAATATAACGCAGCTAATGGAATTGATAACCAGACCAACATAGGCAATATAGAACTACTTACTTCTGAGTGAGGTTGTTTAGCCATATAGCTCACCCAAAAATAAAGAGTAATACTCTGCATAACAGCAAATACGCTATAAGTAGTGACTCGAGCACGCCTACCTTTTAAAATATCGGCTACGTAGGCTGCAATAGCCGGTATAACAAGCCAACAACTTAAAAATGAGGCAATCCATATAGGATCGTCGCCTCTTAAAGTACCAACAGGAATACCGCTTTCTATACCTCTCAATATCCACAATGCCAGTATTGATATAAATAGACAGGCTGTTGCCGAAAACCCTCTAATCAAAAAATCAATGAAGATCGCAGTACCCGACTTATTACATTGCATGTAGTGACCTTATGATAAAAATAATACCTGATTACTGATTACTGATTACTCATTACTGATTACTGATTACTGATTACCGATTACCGATTACCGATTACCGCCAAGCGTGCTGTGTAAAAACTTCCAAGCGCGATGGTATTTAGCGACTCGGCTAAGATCGTTTTCGTTAACAGTGTCTAAACGTAATATATTTATATTGTCTTCAATGTCAGCAATTTTTATTTTAGTTGCAAGGCTATTCGTTTTTACACGTTTAATAAATAAGTCGTAACTTTCACCTTTAATCTTGGAGAGGCATTGAACGGCATTAACTATATTCGATGGTATGCCTTGTGCTAGCAAGTCGTCAGCTGTGTAATCAGAATCCTCAATCACGTCGTGAAGTAATGCAACCGCCCTTTCTTCATCTGTGTCCATTTTTGCCATTAAACGCAGCGGGTGTAGAATATACGTTTGACCCGCTTTATCTTTTTGCCCCGAATAAGCTTTAAGCGCTATAGCTAATGACTTTTCAATTATATCCATTTTTTATTCAACCCTATTCCAACATAAAGTGAGCGTAATAAATGCAATGCAACGGGGATATCACCTTACTTATTAACTGTATTACTCGGTAAAGTTAACTGTTGCAGGGCATTTATAAGTAGCCACGCTGTATTGTAAGCCTATCTCAAAATTATTGTATGCGTATTGCACCAAAACTAAGTTATCTTTTACTGCATCATTTTTTGCTTTTTTTAATAAACAAAGCGGCTTACCATTTATACCCGAAGGTATGTAATCAGCAATAATAGGCCCTTGTGAATAGCTATAACGAGAACGTTCTAAACAGGATTCTAATTTAAGGCTGTCATCATCATTAAATGTATTTAAGTTGTATACTTTTAAATTTGCAGAGCCTGGTTCTTCATCGACTAGGCACACTGAAGAACAGCCTCCAAGTATGACTAAGGTTAACAATCCAAACAACTTTTGCATTTTAAGACCTATATATTTAATAAATAATTGGTTTATTTGAATACGAAATAAAACGGATTTATTATTTTATTAGGTGTTTTGCGCAATATTATCCCAGTCAGAATCATTATCAAGGCACCACGTTAAACCGCGTCTACGTTCCATAATAAGGCTCATATTAAAGTTGTCGTTAGATTTAGCGTTTAAATTAAAGTGCCTAGCGCACCACATGGCTCTGTAATATAAATCTCTCATTGAATAAACTTCTTCAAAAGGACGTAGTTGAATATTTTGGTTAAATTTTTCAGGGCCTTCTTCATTTTGTAAATTTGGGCAGTAATCAATCATATCATCAGGGATTGGCTTATTAATACTCAGCTCATCAAATTTACTCATAACCCAAATTAATGACCAAAGAGACTCCAAATACCAATGTAAGTTAACTTTGTCTTGCTCCTCTATAGTGTCTTGCGATAACGCTAAAATAGCTATTTCAGCGTCAGACAATGTGCTTGTTAAGTTATTATCATTAATATATTTTTTTATATCTTCGATAGGCGCATTAAAAGCAATATTAATCATCGCATTCATAATAAGTGCACGGTCTATAATTTCTTGCGGACTCCTCATGGTGGTTAATTCGCAAGAGGGCAACCAATCACACACTTCGCCATTTAAACTCAAAATTATTTTTTCGTTTTCGGTCTTTATTTTATTTAAATCCACGTCTATTAATCCTTATTAAACTTAACTGTAAGTAATGCTGAATAATTAAATCCAGCGATGCAATTTTATATTCACCTTATCACTTTTAAAGCTAACACCTTCTGATAAAAGCTTTTCACGTTGCTCTTGGTATTTATCGCTTCCCTCAGGGAACGATATTTTACCTTGGCTATTTACAACGCGATGCCATGGAATACTCGAATCTTTAGGCATCATTTTTAATAAACGACCAACCAAACGTGAATTTTGAGGATAACCTGCAAGCGCAGCTACCTGTCCGTAGCTTGCCACAGAGCCTGCTGGTATTGAGCCAATGACAGTAAAAATAAGTGTTTCTTTATCAATATCCATTGTTAACTGGTCCTGGAGTATTCCTTACTTAATTGTTTAAATTGATCCCAAATAGTACGCGCTACAGGACCATGATGAATTGCATGTTGCCGAAACGCTCTAATTTGCGCACTAAACTTATGCTCTCTATCTGTTATATGTATTTCTTGTAGTAAGCCCGCTTTAATTTCGGGAGCGCAATGCGCTAAACTCATCATTGCCCATCCAGCACCCGAAAGTAAAAATGATTTTAAAGTTGATACGTCGTCTATTTTCATCATTGCAGAGCCTTTTGAGTACGATAACCTATCGCTATCTATACTCAAATCGCTTTCAAACATGGCTAAACAGGGATATGTTTGTAGCTCGGTATAGGTGAGTTTTTGAGGGAGCACACCTTTAGCACTTACAATACCTATATCAAGCCTGCCTATTGGCACACTTTCTAAATCGCCTGTTGCATGAAATAAGTCAAACCATGGACCAATGCCTAGCTCGGCTTGACCACTATTAACTTGCTCTAATGAGATAAAGCGCTTTCCGCTCGTTAAACTAAATTCAGTGCTAGTAAATAATCCAAAAGTATTACTTATGATCTCATTATAACTTTGCATATGACAAAGCTGTTCATAACAAATTCTAAACTGCGGTTCATTTCCTAATGATAATTCCTCAGCAAGTTTGCCCAACTCGTCGTTAGCATGCAGTAAGTGCAAAGCCTCTCGGTGAAAAATTCGCCCTTTTTCAGTAAGCTGTAATCTGTACTTACTTCTATCTAGTAACTCAAAGCCTATTTTAGATTCTAAATTTTTGATTGCTAAAGTGAGCGCTGGTTGTGTTTTATGTAGCTTTAAAGCTGCTCCGCTCAGGCTTGCGCTTTGTACTATCGCATCTAAAATTATTAATTGATTCAGCTTCATACACTGCCCCACAACATTATAAATAAAACTTATTGAGTTTCTAAAATTTAATGATTTTTATTTTATATGTTTGCAGCGTATGCTGCACTTAATTATTTTGCCACCATTGCCACGGAGAAACATGAAACTCTTTCGCCTATGTTTATTAACAACGACCTTACTTAGCTTAATAGCCTGTTCTGAGCCTGAAAAACAAGTTAAAGAAGAGCCCATTCGCCCTGTTAAATTATTTAACATAGGTCATGATTCGCAAATAAACATTCGTAGTTTTCCTGCTGAAGTAGTTGCAAACCAAGGCTCATACCTTGCCTTTAGGGTAAATGGCGAACTTATTAAGTTTCCTGTACTTGCTGGCGAGCACGTTGAGAAAGGCGATTTGTTGGCAAAACTTGACCCTGAAGATTTTCAGTTACAATTTGACGAACGTAAAGCGCGCTTTGAGCTGGCAAAATCTCAACTTGGGCGTATTGAACAATTGTTTGAGAAAAAAATCACAAGCCAATCAGAATTAGATGAAGCCACTGCCAATATGCAAATTGCTGAGTCTGCATTTAGAATTGCCGAAACAAACCTTGAGTACAGTGAACTTCGCGCGCCATTTTCAGGTACGGTTGCTAAAGTATTTGTTAAAAACTTTGAAAACATTCAAGCTAAGCAAAATATATTACGCCTAGAAACACGCGATTTAATGGATGTAGAAATTCAGGTACCAGAGAAAATAGTCGCTCGCTTACAAAAAGGAACCGACTACCACCCAACCGTAAAATTTGATGGCTTTGACGATAAAGAATACACACTTGATATTAAAGAGTGGGATACCCAAGCAGACCCAGCAACACTTACTTACCAAGTTGTTTTTTCGCTTCCTTTACCCAAGGACTTTAATTTACTTGCCGGCATGACGGGTCGTGTACTAATTGACTTAAGCAAAGTTACTAGCTCACAAGTTGCCTATACTATTTTACCGATTGAATCAGTTTTTTCTGAGCCACAAGAGTCAATTAAAGATAATGCTTATGTATGGATATTTAATCCTCAAACAAGTGAAGTTCGCAAACAAGCGGTAAAAGTAGGTCAACTACATCGCGATGGTATTGAAGTGTTAAGTGGTATTGAAGAAGGTCAAATTGTGGTTTCTGCAGGTGTTCATTCATTAAAAGAAGGCATGAAAGTAAGAGCATGGAATAAAGAGCGAGGCTTATAATTATGAGTTTTGCACAACTCTCTATTGAGAAAAAAGTAATTAGTTGGATGTTTACGCTACTGTTATTAATTGGCGGTAGTGTTTCGTACTTTGATTTAGGGCAATTAGAAGACCCTGAATTTACACTTAAAAAAGCCATGGTTATTACTATGTACCCTGGCGCGTCACCACAACAAGTTGAAGAAGAAGTTACTTTTCCAATCGAAAATGCAATACAACAACTTCCCTATGTAGATTACGTAACGTCTATTTCATCGAATGGTAAATCGCAAATTTCTGTCGAAATGAAAAGCACTTATCGAAAAGAGCAGCTTCGCCAAATTTGGGATGAAATGCGTCGTAAAATTAATGACCTTTCCCCTTCATTACCTAGTGGTGTTTATCCTAGTACTATTTTGGATGACTTTGCTGACGTGTACGGTGTTATGTATTCGGTAACTGGCGATGGCTATTCGTATGACGAACTTAAAGATTACGTAGACTTTTTAAAGCGTGAACTAGTCCTTGTTAAAGGTGTAAGTAAAGTAACAATTGCTGGAGAGCAACAAGCGCAAGTAATGGTAGAAGTTTCTACCCGTAAATTAGCTCAATTAGGCATTGCGCCAAGCCATATATTTCAGTTATTACAATCACAAAATACAGTTTCAAATGCCGGTAAAATTCGTGTAGGCGATGAATCAATTCGCTTGCACCCTACCGGTGAATTTAAAGATGTAAAAGAACTCGAAACGTTACTCATTTCAAAGTCTGGTGCAAGTGAGCTTATCTATTTAGGTGATGTAGCAACGGTTTTTAGAGAATACGCCGAAGTCCCTAGTAACATTATTCGTTTTAATGATAAGCAAGCACTTTTAATCGGTATTTCGTTTACCTCGGGCGTTAACGTAGTTGATATTGGTAGACATATAGATGAGCATTTAGCATCACTTGAATACCAACGCCCACATGGTATTGATATAAGTTCGGTGTATAACCAACCTAAAGAAGTCGAAAAATCAGTTGATGGGTTTATTGTCAGCCTGCTCGAAGCTATTGCAATTGTTATTGTGGTACTGCTGTTATTTATGGGTTTAAAAAGCGGTATTTTAATTGGTGGGATTTTACTTCTTACCGTATTAGGTACGTTTATATTTATGAAATTGTTTGCCATCGATTTACAACGTATATCGTTAGGCGCCCTTATTATTGCCCTCGGTATGCTAGTAGATAACGCAATTGTGGTCACCGAAGGCATACTTATAAACCTTAAACGGGGTCAAACAAAGTTAAAAGCAGCAATTAACATTGTAGAACAAACTAAATGGCCATTATTAGGTGCCACTGTTATTGCCGTTACTGCTTTTGCGCCAATTGGTTTGAGTTCTGATGCCAGTGGTGAATTTGCTGGTAGCTTGTTTTGGGTATTGTTTATCTCACTTTTATTAAGCTGGATAACGGCAATAACACTAACGCCATTTTTTGCTAATTTAATGTTTAAAGAAAACGAGTTTAAAAACGAAAAAGGCCAAGAAGACGAAGACCCATATCAAGGTATTATTTTTAACACCTATAAGACTATTTTAGACCTATCTTTACGCTTTAGAAAAACGACGCTTATTTTAATGGTTGTTTTACTTTGTAGCGCAGTTGTTGGCTTTGGCTCTGTTAAACAGTCGTTTTTTCCAGCTTCTAACACTCCTATGTTTTATGTTGATTACTGGCAACAACAAGGGTCTGATATTCGCTCAACACTTGACGGTGTTAAGCAACTTGAAACCTATTTACAAAATGAAGATTTAGTTGAAGAAGTAACCAGTACCATAGGTCAAGGCGCACCGCGTTTTATGCTTACTTACGCGCCAGAAAAATCATACCCTGCATACGGACAATTAATAATACGTGTTGCTGATAGAGAAGCCGTTGCTGTTATTATGCAAAAAGTACGCGACTACTCGATAAACCATGCGCTATCAGCTCAATTAAAAATTAAACCGATGGAAATTGGTCCCTCTACTGATGCAAAAATAGAAGCACGTTTTTCGGGTCCTGATCCTGTTATTTTAAGGCAGTTAGCAGCTAAAGCTGAAGAATTGTTAGGTAATGACGATGGGGCATTTAATATACGTAATGATTGGCGTGCTCGTACTAAAATGATTCGTCCACAATTTAATGAGCAAAAAGCGCGGCGCTTAGGTATTAGTAAATCAGATCTTGATGATGTTTTACTAACAAGCCTTTCAGGTAAACAAGTTGGCGTGTATCGCGATGGTACGCAGTTATTACCTATCATTACCCGTTCACCTGAAAACGAGCGCTTAAATGTAGAAAGCGTACACGATCTACAAATATATAGCCCTGTACTGGCTGTGTTCGTTCCCGTAACACAAGTAGTTGATGAGTTTGTTGTTGAGTGGGAAGACAGCCTTATAATGCGCCGAGATCGTAAACGAACAATCACGGTAATGGCTGACAACAATGTATTAGGCGACGAAACACCAGCAAAACTATTTGCTCGTATTCGTGCTCCTATAGAAAACATTGAACTACCACACGGATATGAACTTGAATGGGGCGGCGAATTTGAATCATCAAGCAAAGCACAAAAAGCAATTTTTGGCTCACTACCGCTAGGTTATTTAGCCATGTTTGCAGTAACCGTATTACTGTTTAACTCTGTAAAACAACCTCTCGTTATTTGGGCAACTGTGCCACTTGCCATTATTGGCGTGAGTGCTGGGTTACTGGTGATGAACACACCATTTAGCTTTATGGGTCTATTGGGGCTATTAAGCTTAAGTGGTATGTTAATTAAAAATGGTATTGTGTTGGTTGACCAAATAAATCTAGAGCTTCGTGAAGGAAAGCAACCATATCAAGCCGTATTTGACTCCGGTGTGAGCCGAGTGCGCCCTGTAGCTATGGCAGCTATAACCACTATATTGGGGATGATACCACTGTTATTTGATGTGTTTTTTCAATCAATGGCAGTAACTATTATGTTTGGGCTAGGTTTTGCCACCATACTTACATTAATTGTAGTACCGGTGCTTTATACCGTTATATTTAGAATAGATTATGAACCACGTAAATAGTTAGCCCTATAATTAAAAAGCATTAAAAAATGCCACTGACTTAAGGTCAGTGGCATTTTTATTTAATACCAATCTGCTTATATATGGGGTCTATTTAACAATAAGAAAATTGCGCTAGAACTAGGCAAAAACTTTTTGTATCTAGTGTTCTAAATAAAAAATTTTAACAACGTTGTAGAGTGATTTAATTCGATAAATTGTTCAAATATTTATGCAGGTTGGTATAAATCATGTGAAATAAGAAAGGCTACTTATTTAGTGGTCAATTAAATTAACCGCAACACTTTTTGTACTTTTTAGCGCTACCACATAAACAGGGGGCATTGCGCTCTGGTACTTTATCAAATACTTGTGGCGTTGACTTACTAAGTGCAAAGTCTAGTTCACGAATATCTTCTGGTTCTTGTTCTTTAACTTCAATTGAAGCAAAGAGCGAATGCTCTGCTAATAAGGCTTCTATTTCTGAGCATCGTTCTGCCGAGTTTACAATTAACGTTAACGGGTGCAGCTCTGTGCCAACCTTTGCGGTACGTTTTGGTGCAAATCCATTACTGTTATTTTTACCCATTATGTCGGGCTTACCCATAAAGAAAAATTTTGACATGTTACTTCTATAACCTTTCTACATTATTAAGACGGCGCATCTTAACAGTTTATCCAACATATAACTAAGCCGTACTGGTAATGCGCAATATAAAACAGGCTTTAAGAGAGATAAGAGCAATTTAACAACACAACCACGATTTTTAGTGCCTTTCCCTACTAGTTGAACTTAGTATGGTTTGCTAGACAAACATGAAATTCATAATATAGTTAGGTTTATATACGGGTTAAAAATCTATCGTATTGTGTTTATTATCTCAACATTTAGGAAAAGCGTTGGAAAATTTTAAAATTGCGATACTAATAGCAGGCAGTATTTTTATACTTTTTGGCTATCTACGCTTTATAAGCGACGATAATGGTAACGTAAACTTGAACAACTACCGATTTACAGGTGGTATAGGGCTAGTGTTTTTAGGTATGATTAACGGGACACGCGACATAGTTAAACGCTTGCGCTCAAAAAACGCACTATCAGCATTTGCTATCTATTTTGGTATGCTTTTACTTTATATTGGCTTTTATATTTAAGCCGTAACCAATGCAACATTTAATAAGTGATCACCTTTGACTGCAAAAAAATTTCTCTATGAATCACTTATATTCTTCCTTTTCTTACCACCGTATATTTTAATGAAATGGGATGAAAAGGTCGATCCTTCTTTTATTGCTAGCGGTACTTATGATTTCTTTTTAAAAACGTTATTTCCAATACTTACAATTATTTTAAGTATTATTACATTTATTTTTTTAAATAAAAAATACAACGACAGTTATATTTTAAGAGGTAATATTAAAGATCTTATTTCTGAATACGGAAAATTACGTAGTTTACGCGAAGCACTAGGAGTCCCTCTGTTACTTTATTTATGGATGTCGGCTTCGATTTGCCTCTTACCGAAAATTTTTACTCACTACCAAGGTGGTGATTCATGGCAGCGAGAATATCAACTAATAAAAGTAGATAAATGCCCAAGGTTTTATGAATATGAATGTTCAGAATTGACGGTTCTAGATTTAACAACGTACAGAAAACGTTCATTTAGGTGGTATGCAGATAAGCATAAACTGGTTAGCTTACAAAACAAAAAACTAACCTTTGTGGGCGTTAAAAGCCCACTCGGATTTGTTGTTGATGAAATACAGTGGTAATTTTTCAGGATAAACTATTTTTTTAGAGTTAATATTTTTCGCGTATTCGTTTTAGAGTCTACCGGCTTATCGTTTTTAATACTTTTAGGTTTACCAACATACGTGGTTGAGCGCTTTTGATAAGGTGCGTTACTGCGCTCATTTTTACGTTCGCTATTAGCGTTACCACGCTCAGAGTTACGATTTGTATTTCGCTCAGTACTACGATCACTATTTCGGTCGCTATTATTAAAGCGTCGTGGGTTTTCTCCCTGAAAATCACGCTTTTTAGGTGCTGAAGCTACATTAACTTCTGATTGCTTATTAGTATCAAGCGAGTGCTCTTGGGTTTTACCAGAATCAGAAATTGAATCGTTTATTTGCGCCATTTCAATATCTGATAAATGACGCCACTGCCCTACTTTTAAACCTTTAAGTGTTACGTTCATTATGCGCGTACGTTTTAAGGTTACAACTTCGTAGCCTAAGTATTCGCACATACGGCGTATTTGACGGTTTAAACCTTGAGTAAGGACTATTTTAAATTCTTTAGGGCCACTTTGCGTAACTTTACATTCTTTAGTGACTGTATCTAAAATAGGCACACCATTCGCCATTTTTGTAACAAATTGACGATTAAGCGGTTTATCTACCGTAACAACGTATTCTTTTTCGTGATTATTGCCCGCACGCAAAATTTTATTAACAATGTCGCCTTCATTGGTTAAAAATATAAGCCCTTCAGACGGTCTATCTAAACGCCCTATTGGGAATATACGCGTAGGATAATTTACCGCTCGTATAATATTACTTTGAATTTTACTCTCGGTAGTACACGTTATGCCAACCGGTTTATTGTAGGCAATGTAAACGCGCTTCGGCGTGGCTTTAAGAGGCTTACCATCAATTAATACAACATCGGTAGCGGCTACTTTTACACCCATTTCTGGTGAGTAGCCATTAACGCTGACACGACCTTGCTCAATATATTTATCGGCTTCGCGGCGTGAACAAAATCCTGTTTCACTAATAAATTTATTTAAACGTTTTAATTCAGTCATGGCACTTATAGCGTAGTAATTTTTAAGGCGAGTAGTGTAAACCACCCACACTATTTTTTCGCCCCTAATTTAATATTTATAGGTGTTTAAGCATTAATTTTTGCTTTAGTTAATTTTCGCCATACAAATTCAAGCGGACCTTGGCTAAAATAGCGGCTGTATATAAATGTAAATAGCAATTGCAGTGCAACTAAAGCCGTTGCTACTAACCAGTAATCTATTCGATTAAAGCTAAGTACCCAGTGGGTAAATAGCACTTTATATAACAATAATTGCATGAGTGTTTGGCTAATATATAAAGTAAATGCTAGGCGCCCTGCTTGTTGAATAAGCTTACCTACGTGTGCGCTGTTATTGCAAAACTTAACAACTAAATGAATATAAAGTGCAGCCATACCAAGGGCCGCAAACATATTTATTAACTCTTGAATTGCATACATAAAGCCACTGTTGTATTGCGAAATACAGAGCCTAAATACACTAAAAATAATACTCACAATTACAGCAACGGTTAACTGCTGCGAGTTCAATCCTTTACTAAATACGTCTTGTTTATATAAATAAATACCAATAAGCATAATACCTACGCACATCCACATAGTCATTATTGGCACTATAAATATCATTAATGCATTCATACTAATGTTCGAAATAAAGTAATCAATGTAGTGAGGGTTATATAAAGAGATGAAATCTTCAGAGTTACGGTAAATAATATCAGCAGGGGCGCTATACATAACAAGCCCTGTAGTTACTCCTCCCAATAAAATAAACGCTGTTCCACGTTTTAAGAGTAGTTCGTTGTCGCTTTCTAAATATTTAAGGGCATACCAACCAGACACACCATAAACGAATAAAATATCACCAGCCCAAAGTAAAAAACCATGCGCTAAACCAAATAATATTAACCAGTAAAGCCTGCTTTTTAATTGCACATCAGACTTATAACGTTGCCATTGAATATAAAGCCCCGCTCCAAAAAGCAAACTAAATAAGGTTCTAAAACGACCATCTACAAACAAAGTGCTAAAGATGTGAATAATTGAGTCGCTAACAGGAGGATTAGTTAAAGAGGTATACCCGTATTCAAAAAAGCCGAAGGCGTAAGCATTCATGTAAACCAAGCCGAGCACGGCAACGCCGCGAATAAAGTCCATATTATAATTGCGCATTAAAGCTATTATCCGTTAAATATTATTCTTATAACTGTCAGCCCAATCGACTGCATCTTGGTAAAGTTGAGGTAATGTATCACTGTCTATATTTAATAAGAGCATGGCTTGTTCTAGTGCCCACCAACTTCCACTTTCATATGCTTTAACAACATTTAAAATGTAGTAAAGTTTATTTTTATCATTAAGCAATGCCGCTTTTATTTCATCAGGAAAAGGTAACTTTTCTACTAATAGGCTCATTGGTTGATCAAGTATTGCATCGAGTAACGAAAAAAGCCCGGTTAAAAACGCTTCTCCAACGAGATGTTTAGCTACCCTTTTGGCTATTAATTCGCAAAAACGTGCTCGGACTACACAAACTTGCATTAATTCTGCAGGCTTTTTACCCGCAGTATGCGCAGTTACAATTAAGCTTACAAACTTCTTTATACGGTCGTGTCCTAAGTAAACCAAGGCTTGCTTTAATGACGATATTTCACTTTGAATAGGGAAAACACCGCTGTTAATTAGGCGTAATAATTTATAAGCAAGTGCAGCATCGAGTTCAAACAAACCAGAAATAACTTTTATATCAGGGCTTTGTTTCATTATTTCAGCATAAATAGCCACAACCAACCCATAATTATAATCAATATCGTTTTGCGTTATCATGGTTGGTTTTGCAAAAAAATAACCTTGGAAGTAATCAAACCCCATATCGTAGGCAAGTTGGTAATCTTCTTGAGTTTCTAATTTTTCAGCAAGTAATTTAATTTTTTTATTTTTCTGAAGGCTTTTAACGATTGTAGTTATTTCATTTAGAGGCGTTATTTTTATATCAAATTTAATTAATTTGATTAACTTTAAAAAACGATCCCACTGTGGTTTATACACAAAATCGTCTAGTGCTAGTTTGTAATTACTATTAAAAAGATCGCAGCATAAAGCATAATTATCGTCGCTTGGCTCTATTGTTTCTAGCAGTTCTATTACAACATCTTGGCTGGGTAAAAAAGCGCATAAGTCTAGTTTTAAAGACTCTGGTCCAATATTGATCAATGCTTTTTTACCCGACGTTATATGCCGAGTACCTAAATTGAGCTGGTTTTCCATAATAAGTCGAGCTGTTGCTTGACCTTCGGCTATATCAGGGAAATAGTTTTTAGGGCTATCACGAAAAAGTAGCTCATAGGCTACTACTTTTTGACGACGATTGAATATTGCTTGCCTTGCAACAAATACAGACACATTACCTACTTCTTAGATTTTATATAATACTAAGTAATTAAACCTTAAATCGATAAAATTGTCACTCAACTTTCTAACTTACGTAACAATTTACTGGTATAAGGTTGTTATATAATCAGCAGCCACTTGTGGCCATGAAAAACGCGCTTGTTCTGCGCTTTCCTTTATTTTAAGCCATTTTTTAGGATCCTGCTTTTTAATTAAGAGTGTTTCGTTTAAACAAGTAAGTAGGTTACTCGTTTGAGTTGCTAAGGTGCCGCCAATAAAACTAAAACCATTTTCATTATGCTTTACGGTATCTTTTAACCCGCCAACACTATGAACTAGGCAAGGTTGCCCTGCACGCATTGCCAACATTTGGCTAATACCACAAGGTTCAAACGAGCTTGGCATTAAAAATAAATCACCTAATTGATACATCAAGTCACCAACGCCCTGACCATAACCTTTTAAAAATAAAAGATTTGGATTACGCGCCATTGCTTTTGTAAAAATTAATTCAAGTTCACTATCCCCTGAACCCAATATAATAAGTCGCCCATTAAAGCTATTAATAACCTTACACACGTTATCTATGGCTAACTTACCATCGACTGGTTGACATAATAGCAATACTTTTTGATCTGTGAGTCGCCCAACACTGGTTACTAATGGTCCATTGCTAGGTAAAGCTTTAAATTGCTGTAACCGTTGATGAGCAATATAGTAACTACTTTGTAGTTGCTCATTATTCGCCATCCAGTTAAATAAGGTATTTTCGATACTTTGATATAAAGTATTTAAATCAGCTTTTTCTTCATTACGTTCAGGGTATTCACAGCCATTTAAAATACCAATTAACTTACCTTGCTTGGCTGCATTTTGTAGGTCTTGTTCGAGCCCTTCACCACCAAAAAAACCATGTTCATAATTACTGGGGTTAAGCACTTCTTGGCTATATGTTGGTGATACAACATGTACTTTATCGCATAAATTAATGGCACTTCGCATTGGGTTAAAACAATTAGGATAGCGAGGGTCACATAAATACTGACCATTATAACTAAGTGAAGGAAACCATGCTTCTAAGCTAGAATCATCATGCTTAAAAGGTCTTATGCCTTGTAATGCAATATTGTGCACTGTGTAGGCAATATGTAAATTAATAAGTGAGCTATAGCGAGCTTCAAACTTGAGTAAAACAGCTACACATGCGCTGTGCCAATCGTGTAAATGTAAGGCATTAGGTCGCGTAAGTAAGCCTTGCAATAAAGCTTCACAAACGCCAGCATTAAATAAAGCAAATTTAGTTGCATCAGTCGCAAACGGTCTACCTGGTGCGTCGTTGCAGTACACACTACCAGAGTCACTAAACAATGGATGGCTAATAACAATTTGGCTTACATTATTTTGTGTTTGTTCTATTTTATAAAGTTTTAAAATATGTGATTGTGCATGAAATGCAACAGTTACTTCACCAATATAAACACGCTTAAGGTGGACAAAGCCATAATCGGGAATAACTACATCAACTGTTATACCTTGTTCTGCAAGTGCTTTTGGCGCATCACGTACTACATCTGCCACTCCGCCTACTTTTGCGCCTGGTAACGCGTCGTTTTCTGCTGCAACCATTAATACATGCATTAATTTACTTCTTCCTTTATTTCTGTGTGGGCTTGCTCAATTAAGAGCAAGCCTTATTGCCGTGCTTATTTTTTAGCTTATTGTTTAAGCTAGCTTTTTATTCTCACGCGATTGACGTTCTAGCTTTTTAGCAAGCTCGATGAGCATATCACGGGTAACAAGTACTATGCCTTTTTTAGATACTCTAAAGCCATTTTCTTGATCTGCTTGGCGGTCGTAACCTATTTCAAGCCCTGCTGGTATTTCACAGCTTCTATCTATTATAGCGCGCTTGATTTTGCAACCTCGGTTTATAACAGCACCTGGTAAAATAACTGACTGCTCTATAGTACAAAAAGAACGTACATGTACGTTAGAAAACAATAATGACTTTCTAACTAACGAACCCGAAACAATACACCCACCAGATACAGTAGAGTCAACAGCCATACCACGTCTATCGTCATCATCAAAAATAAATTTAGCTGGTGGCAGTTGTTCTTGGTAAGTCCAAATTGGCCATCGTGGGTCGTATAAATCAAGCTGAGGTTCTGGCATTACTAATTCCATATTCGCTTCCCAAAACGAATCTAGCGTTCCGACATCACGCCAATAAGGTTGCCCTTCTTGCTCTGGATCTCTAAATGGGAATGCAAACACATTATGCTCTTCAATAATGGCTGGAATAATATCGTGCCCAAAGTCACGACCTGAACCTTCAGTTTCGGCATCTTTTTTAAGTTGTTCAAATAAAAACTCTGTATTAAATACATAGTTTCCCATTGAAGCTAAACATATACCTGGCTTTCCTGGTACTGAGCTTGGGATTGCCGGCTTTTCGTCAAAACGTCGAACGCGGCTTTCTTCATCTACGGTCATAACACCAAAAGTATCAGCGGCCTCTTCTACTGGCACTTCTAAACAACATACCGTCATATCAGCACCATTTTCGACATGTTTAGCTAATAAAGCACCATAATCCATTCTATAAACATGATCACCTGACAAAATCATCACATACTTAGGTAACTCATGACGAATAATATCTATATTTTGAAAAACCGCATCGGCTGTCCCACAATACCAATCATCACCTTGACGCTGTGAAGCAGGTAATATTTCAACCGACTCACCCAACTCCTTTTTAAAATGCCCCCATGCTCTATTTACATGACGTATAAGCGAGTGAGATTTGTATTGTGTAGCAATACCCACGCGCCTTACACCTGAGTTAATACAGTTTGATAACGGAAAGTCGATAATTCGATGTTTACCACCAAAATATACTGCAGGTTTTGCACGCCAATCTGTTAATTCGTGTAATCGTGAACCACGACCACCAGCAAGTATTAACGCATAAGTTTCTCTTGTTAGGCTACTTATGTAGCGGTTTTCATAATTAGGCATAATACTCTCTCCATTTAGTCTAGGCTTTTAGTGGCATGGCTTTTAGTTGTCGTTAAGTCTGTTTCACTAATATTGAGTGGTTCTAAGTGCCAAATATCGTCACTGTATTGGCTTATAGTTCTATCACTTGAAAACATCCCACTTGCGGCTGTATTCAAAATACTCATTTGTGTCCAATAAGTTTGATCTGCGTAAGCTTTATCAACCTCTTTTTGGGCTGCCACATAACTTTCAAAATCGTGCGCTACAAGCCATGGATCGTGTGGGCTCTTAATTGCATTTGTTATATCGTCAAATAAGCATGGTTCGAATAAGTTAAAATGGCCGCTTTCGAGTAGTTGCATTACATTATTTAAATCACTATTTTGAGCAATTAAGTGCTCTGGATTGTAGCGCGATTTAATATCGTCGATTTGATGTGCTTCTGCGCCAAACAAAAAGAAGTTATCAGCGCCTACAGCATCTCTAATTTCTATGTTTGCCCCATCAAGCGTACCAATGGTCAGGGCTCCATTCATCATGAACTTCATGTTACCTGTGCCCGAAGCTTCTTTACCCGCTGTTGAAACTTGCTCTGATAAATCGGTTGCAGGGCAAATAACTTCCATAGCAGTTACATTATAATTAGGTAAAAATGCAACACGTAAATAAGGTGCAGCAAGCGGATCTTTATTAATAACCTCGGCTACATTATTAATTAACTTAATAATTTTTTTAGCCATGTAATAGCCTGGTGCTGCTTTACCACCTAAAAGTACACAACGTGGCACTAGCCCTTTTGTATCGCCACGGCGAATACGGTCGTATAAATGAATTACATGCAACACGTTTAATAACTGGCGTTTATATTCGTGAATACGTTTTACCTGTACGTCAAACATCATCGACACATCAAACTCGATACCACACCGTGCTTTAACTAAATCAACTAAGCGTTGTTTGTTTTCACGTTTAGCAGATTGCCACTGTGCATGAAATGCTTTGTCATCAAAAAAACGTCGTAGTTGGCTAATTTGAGCAAAATCACCCACCCAATCATTACCAATTTTATCGCCAATAAGTTTACTTAAAATAGGGTTACAATGTGCAAGCCAACGACGTGGTGTTACACCATTTGTTTTGTTATTAAATTTATCAGGCCATAATGCGTAAAATTCTTTAAACAAACCTGCTTTTAATAACTCGGTATGCAATGCTGCTACGCCATTTACAGAATAGCTGCCTACTATAGCTAAATACGCCATGCGTATTTGTGGCTCATCGCCTTCTTCAATAAGTGACAACGCACGCTGTTTATTTACATCCCCAGGCCAATGTTGTGCAACTTGTGCTAAAAAGCGGGCATTTATTTCGTAAACTATTTCTAAAATACGCGGTAATAGTTTTGAAAATAACGATACAGACCATTTTTCGAGTGCTTCGGGTAATAATGTATGGTTTGTGTATGCCATTGTTTTGGTCGTTATTTGCCAAGCATCATCCCAATCAAGTTCGTAATCATCAATTAAAATACGCATAAGCTCAGCAACAGCAATGCTTGGGTGCGTATCATTTAACTGAAAAACATGAAAATCAGAAAAATCGCTGAAGCTCTCGCCATGTTGTGCAACCCATTGATCAACTATGTCTTGAATACTCGCAGATGATAAAAAGTATTGCTGGCGTAACCTAAGCTCTTTACCATTTTCGCTGCTATCATTTGGGTAAAGCACCATCGTTATTTGCTCAGCCAGGTTTTTTTGCGCAACCGCTTCTGAATAACTACCTGCGTTAAACTCTGTTAAGTTAAATTCATCTGTCGCCTCTGACTTCCACAAACGCAGTGTATTAACAATATTGTTTTTATATCCAGGAATTGGAACATCGTAAGGCACTGCTAATACATCGTGTGAGCTCATCCATTGACGATGCTCACGACCATACTTATCAGTATAGCTTTGCACGTAACCACCAAATTTAACGCGTTTAGCATGCTCTGGGGCGCTAAGCTCCCACGGATGCCCTTCACGTAACCAGTTATCTGGTTGCTCAATTTGATTCCCATCTTTTATAGATTGGTTAAACATACCGTATTCATAACGTAAGCCATAACCAATAACGGGTAATGCTAAACTTGCACAACTATCTAAAAAGCATGCTGCTAAACGCCCAAGTCCACCATTACCAAGACCAGCATCGTGCTCTGCATCTTCTAATGTTTCTATTGTTGTACAATATTCTTGTAACGCAGCCGCTACTTGGTCGTCTAAATCTAGGTTTAATATTGCATTGCCAAGTGCACGACCCATTAAAAACTCTAGAGATAAATAAGCTGTTTTTCGGCGCTTTTCTTGTTTAATTTGCTGATTAGTTTCTCTGCATCGTGCAACGAGCCGATCGCGAATAGTCAGTGCTAAAGCGTGGTATAAATATAACCTTGATTCGCCAACCTTATCGCGCCCAAGTGTGTAATAAAAATGCCGTGTTAAGTCGTCCTTTAGCGTGTTTTCATCAATAACTGGACCTTCTTGCCAACCCTTTACTACACACACTTGTTCATCTTGTTTAGCCATGACCTACTTCCTCTAAGTTTGCACTGAATACCCAGCTACTTTGTGCAGAAATTTCAACCATCGCATCGTTGTTACTACTCACAGATGCATTATTTACACTTGATAAAACCATTTGCCAAGGCGCGCTAATTGGTGACGGCGGCAATTGACACAAAACTGTTTTGTTACTTGCGTTAAAAACGATTAATAGCGCGTGTTTATTTTGCTTATCTAGTAAGCTATACATTAAAAACTGCCTAGCATCTTCATGCCAATGTTCATCAGTCATGGTAGTACCTTTTTCGGTAAACCATTTAACGGTAAAGCGCTCGTCTATATCATCTAAAAACACACTATGTTTAAACGCGCTATGGGCACGTCTAATTTTTAGAGCATCGTCTATAAAACGAGTTAAAGCGTGGTTTAATTGCGAATCCTTCCATGCAAGCCAACTAGTACGATTATTTTGGCAATAAGCATTGTTATTTCCACCTTGAGAATGCGCCATTTCACTTCCAGCCGAGAGCATTGGCACGCCTTTGGATAGAATAAGCGTGAGCAGAAAGTTTTTTTGCTGCTGCAGGCGAAGTGCTGTTATTTTAGGATCGTTAGTAAACCCTTCTACACCACAGTTAAAAGAATGGTTGCCACTGTGACCATCACGATTTTGTTCACCATTTGCCTCATTATGTTTTTCTTCGTAACTCACTAAATCGGCAAGCGTAAAACCATCATGACTCGTTATAAAGTTAATACTATTTAGCGGACCTCGTTCACTGTGCTCAAAAATATCAAACGAGCCATGCAAACGCTTAGCTACGTTAGCAATAATACCTTGTTCACTTTTCCAAAAGCGTTTTATTACATCACGATACTGATCGTTCCATTCTCGCCAAGGCGAAGGAAAAGCGCCTAATTGATAACCGCCAGGCCCTATATCCCATGGTTCACTAATTAGTTTAACTTTGTTTAAAATTGGATCTTGAGCAACCGCTTGTAAAAAGGTGTGAGACGCACTAAACCCTGATTGCGAACGACCTAAAATAGTTGCTAAATCAAACCTAAAACCATCAACCCCCATTACTTCAACCCAGTAACGTAAACTGTCGAGCACAAGTTGCAGCGTTTTAGGGTGATCGATATTAATTGTATTGCCACAGCCTGTATCGTTTATATAAACATTTGGCTTATCTGTTACTGTGCGGTAATACGCTAAATTATCAAAGCCTCTTAGCGATAAAATAGGACCATCAGTGCCCGCTTCTGCGGTATGGTTATAAACAACGTCTAAAATTACTTCTATGTCTGCATCATGAAGTTCTTTAACCATTTGTTTAAATTCGTTTATATCGTCGTTTATCAAATAGTCTTTGTGCGGAGTAAAAAAGTTAAGCGTGTTATATCCCCAATAATTTTGCAGCCCCTTGCCAGTCAAAAATTGCTCACTAATAAATGCATGCACCGGTAATAATTCAACAGCAGTAACACCAAAGCTATGTAAGTGCTCAATAAAAGTAGGATGACTCAAACCTAAAAACTTACCTTGTAGCGATTTAGGTATTTTAGGGTGGCGACACGTTGTGCCTTTAACATGGCATTCGTAAATAACAGTATTAGACCATCTGTGGTTTGGTTTTTTATGAGCATATAATGTAGGCGCCGCTACTTTAGATTTTGGTATATCAATGGCATTATTTACATTACTTTTAGTGCCTATTGGCATTTGTCCGTAATGGCGTTCACTCCAAGTAAACTCGCCAAATAAGTCTTTAGCGTATGGGTCTATGAGCAGTTTATTTTCGTTAAATAATAACCCTTTTTGAGGGTTATATTCTCCTTCAACTCTAAAACCATATAGCGCACCAGCATTTAAAGGCGCTATATGAATACTCCAAATACCACCTTCATTAATGTTCATCGCCATTTTTAATATTTCAGAATGACCACTTTTATCAAATAAACACACATAAGCTTGCGTAGCCTTTGGTGCATATAGCGCAAAGTTAACGCCGTTACTTTTAACGCTTGAACCTAACGGTTCAACATGACCATGAGTTGCTTCAAATTGATTACTCATCATCGACCTTATGTAAATAAATAGTAGTTAATCCGCCAATGGCTATATTAATGCTTTGATCAAAACCATGACTTGGAATATTTGACGCTTCAATAAGTTGGGAAGAGTTTTGGGTAACCTCTATTCCCGATCCAAAGAACAATGTTTGGTCTGTGTTTAAAATAACGTTATAACGACCTTTAGCTGGCACACCTATTACGTAACTTTGATACGACATTGGCGTAAAGTTAGCAATAACAACAATAAAGTCGTGGGCATTTTTAGCAAAGCGAACAAAGCTTAATATGCTTTGTTCATTATTATTATTGTCTATCCAATTAAACCCTGCAGCACTCGTATCTAGTTCGTATAGTGCGGGCTGGTTTTTATAAACTAAATTAAGTTGTTTAATTGTTTGTTGAATCCCGCTGTGACTTTGATGATCCAGTAAATGCCAATCAATAGAATGATCGTGCCCCCACTCTTTACGCTGAGCAATTTCGCAGCCCATAAACAATAACTTTTTACCCGGGTGAGCCCACATAAAAGCGTAATAAGCACGCAAGTTTGCAAACTTCTGCCAATCATCGCCTGGCATTTTTTCAATTAAAGACCCTTTACCATGAACAACTTCATCGTGGCTCAGTGGCAAAATATAATTTTCACTGAATGCATACACCATCGAAAATGTTATTTCGTGATGATGATGCTTTTTATAAAGTGGGTCGTGTTGCATGTAACGTAAACTGTCATTCATCCATCCCATATTCCACTTATAACCGAAGCCTAAACCATTATGATCAACACTTTGCGTAACACCCGGCCATGCTGTTGACTCCTCAGCCACCATCATTATTCCGGGGTTATTTTTGTAACTGCGTAAATTAACCTGCTTTAAACATTCAATAGCGCCGAGGTTTTCACGACCTCCATAGCAATTAGCAACCCATTCACCTTCTTTTCGGCTGTAATCTAAATACAACATTGACGCCACAGCATCTACTCGTAAACCATCAAGTCCAAATTGGTGTAACCAATACATAGCATTAGAAATTAAAAAGCTTTTAACCTCTGGGCGATCATAGTTGTAAATATAAGTATTCCAATCGGGATGAAAGCCTTGGCGCATGTCAGCATGTTCATATAAATGAGTGCCATCAAATCGGTGTAAACCATGCGGATCACTAGGGAAGTGACCTGGCACCCAATCAAGTAAAATACCTAAATTAGCTTTATGACACTGCTCTACAAAATATTTGAAGCTACTGTAGTCACCAAAACGACTCGTTGGCGCAAATAAACCAACTGGCTGATACCCCCACGAGCCATCAAAAGGGTATTCACTTATAGGCATAAGCTGTAAATGCGTAAAATTCATTTCAAGCGCATAGTTAACTAGCTTGTCTGCAAGCTCTGTATAGCTTAAATAACGATTGTTTTCGGCGCGTTGCCACGAACCTAAATGTACTTCATAAATACTAATTGGCGCATCAATATGGTTACGTTTTTGTCTGTTTTGTAGAGCGTATTCATCTAGTTTTATAGGTTCTGGTTTATATTGCAATACACTTGCAGTACCGGGTGCTTGCTGCATTTTAAAGGCAAAAGGGTCTGCTTTTTCAAGTACTTCTCCACTTTGAGCTGTAATCGAAAATTTATAGCACATGTCGGCTTTAAGGCCTGGTATAAATAATTCCCATACACCACTCGCTGGATGAAAACGCATAAAATGACGATTAGTTTGCCAATAATTAAACTCACCAATAATAGACACACTTGCTGCATTGGGCGCCCATACACAAAAACGTACCCCATCAACATTTTGCTGCGTTGAAAAGTGTGCGCCAAAATGAGAGTAAGCATGCTCTAAACTGCCCTCATTAAATAAATACATAGCATCTGTATCAAGCGCGCTGTCAAAGCTATATTCATCATCAAAAGTAATTAGCGCATCTTCGTATTTAACTTCGCATTGATACGGCAATACGGGTAATTCACTTAAACAAGCAATAAACAAATCACTTTGTTTGTAACGTTCCGTTTTTATAAGTTGGTTATTAATTGTTACATTAACGCTAAGCGCTTTAGGTAAATATAAACGTATTTCAACACCGTTACCTTTTACTTTGTGCGCGCCTAAAAAACTAAATGGATCCTTAAAACGCCCTATATTTAAAGCGCTTACTTGCGCGTCGTAATCGGTTCCTTGTTTAGAGGTGTCTAATTTAGCGTTTTCTACTTTTTCGTTATTTGTTTTTAAATTATTGGTAATAGAACTGCTCATTTAATCTTTCCTTATAGAATCGATAGCAGCTAATAGCGATGCATTTTTACTAAAAATCTCTTCGCATGTGTGCGTTAATACACGACGCCAATTAGGATATTCTGTATCTGTACCAGGAATATTTACAGGGTACTGCTGCTCATCTAAATCATCTATTTGTAGCGCAAACAAGCGCGACTGTGAACGTGCCAAACATATGCCTAACGCGCTATACACATCTATCGCATTACTTTGCAGTGTGAGTTGTTTATTTTCAGTTTGATTAATAAAACGCAGTAAGCGTGCTTGTTCTTGTGCTCGTACTTCTGTTAGTTCTGCATGTTGTTGCTCATCTATTAGCGCATATTGTTGCTTTATATTTAAATCATCATGCTGCCACCAGCCAGTAAAAGGTGGAACATCATGATTAGCAATCATTAATAAGCAATGTGGTGCTAAGTTGTCCAACGATAAAAACTCACCATTATGCTGCTTTTCAAAATAGAACAAACTGTTAGAAAAAATACCGCTACTCGCCAACGCTTCTCTCACCTCAGGCGGAACTATGCCTAGGTCTTCACCTATAACAATGCTTTGATTTATATGAGATTCAATTTTTAAAATCGCGAGTAAATGCTCAAACGGGTAATAAACATAACAACCATCTTGTTGACTATTATTGTCAAAACACCACCATAAGCGCCGAATTGCCATTACATGATCAATTCTGAGCCCACCAACATTTTGCATATTGGCGCGAATAAGTGCGCGATAAAATTCATAATGATTATTGCTCAAGCTATGTGGATTAAGTGCAGGTAATCCCCAATTTTGACCCGCTTCTGCCCATGGATCTGGCGGTGCACCAACATTAGCACCTTGGCTAAATAAGGACTGTTGGCTTTTAAATTCTGCGCCATCACCAGCACAGCCAACAGCTAAGTCATTAATTAAACCTATTGCCATTCCTTTAACTTCACAATTTTGTTGGCACAGTGCTAATTGAGTATGAGCTTGCCATTGTAAGTAATAGTCAAATGATGGGTTAAGTGACTCAAGCGTATTTAATGTGCTTGTGTTTGTTTTACAAAAATCAGTAAATGCTTGTTGGCGCTCTTTACTTGCTGTTAATTCAAACTGATTATAGAGCGCTGTAAATAACGTGTACTTAATACGGCTTACTTTTTCATAATCTATAAACTGATCATTGCTTTGTGTAAGTGATACAACGTCATCACTTTGCATTAAAGTGCTCAGCTGTGCGTTATTATTAGCGTCTTCACATAAGTCGATTGATATATAGAGAGGATTTAAAAGTGCACGGCTATTGGGGCTATACGGGCTTGCTCGTTCTGGCATATTTGCAAACAATAAATGCAATGGATTAAGTAAAATATAATCCATATTTTGTTCACTACACAAATTTGTTAATGTAAATAAATCACTAAAATCACCGATACCAAGCTTAGCGTTATTTTTTAAGGTATATAACTGTATAGATAAACCCGTGCGTTTTTTATCTACGGTTTGATAAACTTGTTCAGGCACAAACCAGATTTGAGTATGAGATAAATTATCGCCTACCTGCACCGTCGCATCATAATAACCAGATGGCATATCGGGCAATAAAAGACTGAGCTCAACATAACGTACCCCATGTAAATTATATTCGCCTGTAACGGAATAATCATTAAGTGTATCGAATGTTAAATTACAATTAAGTGATTCAATATTTACATGGGCAGTAAAATGACGTTGGCGCTCATCAATGCGTATTTTTAACGTATTTTTAGGTGATTCAACCAAGCTAACACTTGGCACTAATTGTAACCAACCAGCGGCGTCTAGCTCATAGTTAAGATGTGCAACCTGATTGCTGTCTTCGGTGTTTACACCACAGCACTGCAAAGCACGCTTTCGCGTTTCTTCGCTAAAAAAAACCTGTTCACCAGTATATTTAGTGAATTCATAGCCAATACCATGCAGGTAAAACAACTGCGAAAGAGCGTCCATTACCCTACCTTAATTTATACGTTGCGTATTTACTATGCTGTTTTCTGTTCCAAATGTATTGCCAATATAACCATCAGCTTGATGGTCATTATCCCAAATATCGCCATTTATTAAGTAACGAAAATGAAATTGCTTATCAACGGGAAGTCGTTGCTTGTATTTAAACACACCTTGCTTTTTATTAAGTTTCATTGGCACAGGTTGCCAATCATTAAATTCACCTAATAAACAGACTTGCTCTGCTTCTGGGTGAGAAAATTCAAAAGTAACTTCAGCTTCATCTTTTGTTTTAAAAAAACGTTTATTCAACATAGCAGGCTCCAACTAAACCATAAAGGGTAATTAATCTTTGCCACAGGCCATACAACTAAACAAAAAGGCGATGTGGATTCCATTCAAAATCATTAAACATGTATAAGTTAAACAAAACTTTATTTACGCATTATTACAGTGCAGTAGTTTCTTTTAACGCACTCATTAAGTGCAATTTAATGCTCAATAGTGCGTTTTAAAAACCACCGTTATATAGAGCAATTTTTAAACCAACTAAATATAAAGCTGGTACTTATTTATTAAAGACACAATTAGCCTTAACTATAATACTAATTTTATAAAACGCTTTTGTTATATACTTTCATCAGCGATAATACACACATCTTAATACTCTGAAATATATATAATTTCATGTTGAAAAAAAGCATTTTTATTACTATAGCGCTCATTTTTATTATTATTACTAGCTTCATTGGATCTTCAATTTATACCCTTTATAGTAAAAAAGAAATATCAGTAGACCCTAAATTAAAAGAAATATCAGGCATCGAATTTGATAAGCATAAACGCTTGTGGGCTATTAACGACAGTGGCGACGATCCTAAGCTATACAGACTAAATAAAGACGGTTCAATTGCTAAAGAGATATTAGTAACTAATGCTAAAAATATTGACTGGGAAGACATGACTCAAAACAAATTTGGGCATTTCTTTTTAGGGGACTTTGGAAATAACAAAAACGATCGTAAATGGTTAACAATTTACAAAATAGAAAACCCAATCGATATAAAAACAAATACAACCGAAGCCGAAATAATAAAATTTACCTATCCAGAAATGGATGGCACACCTATTAAACCAAACAACCGTAATTTTGATTTAGAAGCTTTTGTAGCGCTAGGGCGTCACTTGTATCTATTTACTAAAAATCGTACTGAACCTTTTGATGGCATTACAAAAGTTTATAAAGTGGGAGATCATGCTGCCAATTTTAACGCCGAGCTCATCGACTCATTTAAAACCTGCACAACCATGGAAAAACTATGTTGGATAACATCAGCTGCATTAAGTCCTGATCGTAAAAAATTAGTATTACTCGATTCAACCAGTATTTGGCTATTCGAGAACTTTAAAGGCGACAAGTTTTTCTCAGGGGATGTATCAAGAATTGACTTAGGTATTGTTACGCAAAAAGAAGCCATTACTTTTTACGACGATAATACAATTGTATTTACTGATGAAGAATTTAATGGAATTGGCGGTAATGCCTATTTTATAAAGCTTGATAAAGCTAAAAAAATAGTCGTAAAAAGAGCGCTTCATCCAGAGAGCTCAGAAAAAAAGCAAATACAAACTAAATAATAACGGTAGAATTAATAAAAAAGTTATCATTATTAAACCGACTTATTTTTATTGATTACCAATCTTTAGCTAAGCTTTAAAACAACCGCTTGCAAAACAGAGCTTATAAAAACGTGCACAACTTAAATCTAGTATTAATCTTTATATAATATTAAATAATAGAACGTTTAATTATTAAAACGTTTCATAATGCTTATATTTTTAAAATACTATACAGCTTTAACGCTTGAATTTTGTTTCTAAAATAACAGAAGATGTTGTGCGCTCTACCCCATCAAGATTTCCAATATCATCGAGCAAGTGACTCAGCTTTTCTAAGTTTTGCGCTTGTACTACAGCAATTAAATCAAATTCACCACTTATGGCATACAGCTGTGAAATAGCATCAATTTGTTTTAATTCTAAATTAGTTTTTGTTGTTAGCTTTTGTCTTACCTTAATAGATACATGCGCCGACACCATTTTGCTTAAATAATCATCTCCATAATCTACGCTATACCCTTTAATTACACCGGTTTCCTCAAGCTTTAACATTCTACTTTGTACGGTAGAGCGCGAAAGATTGAGATGCCTTGCTAAGTCTGAAATACTCGCTCTAGCATTTGTTTTTAATATAGATAATAGCTTTTCGTCTTGTGGAGTTATCATAATGCACATTACTTTCGTTATTTTGCCTTTTATTCTAATCATTTTTCACAAAATAGCACTGCAAATTTAACCTCTAACGTTCGATAATGACACTCTATACAAAATAATATCAAGCTTGCTGAAGAATACAGGCTATATTCTTCTTTGTTTTAGCAACAATTCTTTTTAAACAGCCACAAAATTTAGGTGTAAAAATGCAAGTAACAAGAGACTTATTTAACGACGTAATGGTACCAAACTATAATCCATCAGCAATTATTCCAGTTCGTGGTGAAGGTTCGCGCGTTTGGGATCAAAATAATAACGAGTTTATCGATTTTGCTGGTGGTATTGCCGTTAACTGTTTGGGTCACTGTCATCCTGCATTAGTAAAAGCATTAAAAGAGCAAGGCGAAAAAATTTGGCATTTATCAAATGTTATGACCAATGAGCCAGCACTTCGTTTAGCTCAAAAAATGGTTGAAGCAACATTTGCTGATAAAGTTTACTTTGCAAACTCAGGCGCAGAAGCCAATGAAGCAGCGCTTAAGTTAGCTCGTCGTTATGCATTGGACGTATATGGCGCTGAAAAAACGCAAATAATTGCATTTAATAAAGGTTTCCATGGTCGAACATTTTTCACAGTCACTGTGGGCGGGCAAGCTGCTTATTCAGATGGCTTTGGTCCAAAACCAGCTGACATAGTACATTGTGATTTTAACGATATAGCGGCATTTGAAGCGCTGATCAGCGATAAAACATGTGCTGTTATGATGGAACCATTACAAGGTGAAGGCGGTATTATTTCACCAACAGATGAATTTGCTAAAAAAGTACGTGAACTTTGTACTAAACATAACGCGTTACTTATTTTTGATGAAGTACAAACGGGTGTTGGTCGCACAGGCGATTTATACGCTTATGAAGGTTTAGGTGTTGTTCCTGACATTTTAACAACGGCAAAAGCATTGGGTGGTGGTTTTCCAATTGGCGCTATGATCACTCGTACACCAATTGCTGAGCATTTAAAAATTGGTACTCACGGTTCTACTTATGGCGGAAACGCACTTGCTTGTGCTGTTGCTGAAGCGGCATTTGATACAGTAAATACACCAGACGTACTAAACGGTGTTAAAGAGCGCGAGCAATTATTCCGTGACGGATTAAACGCAATTAACGAAAAATACAACGTATTTAGCGAAGTACGTGGTAAAGGCTTATTAATTGGCGCAGTACTAAATGACAAATTTGAAGGACGTGCACGCGACTTTTTAGTAGCCAGTGCTAATAATGGTTTAATGAACCTTGTAGCTGGCATGAATGTAATTCGCTTTACACCGTCTTTAGTTATTCCGTTTGAAGATATTAAAGAAGGCTTAGCGCGCTTTGAAAAAGCCGTTAGCGATGTAGTAAACGGTTAATATAGTTTAAATTAGCACGCCTACAGGCGTGCTATTGGAGCAAGCAATAAATGCAAGTATTACGTCCTATTACTGCCAATGATTTTGACGCGCTTAAACAAATAGCGATTGAATCCGGTCATGGGTTTACCTCTTTACCTGTGGACGATGCACAGCTTAAAGAAAAAATTGAACGTGCTGAAAAAAGCTTTGCCAAAAACATTAACCAGCCACTTGATGAAAGCTATTTATTTGTTTTAGAAGACAGTGAAACAGGTGACGTTATTGGCACAACCGCTATAGAAGCTGCGGTAGGTTTATCGGTGCCTTTATATCATTATCATTTAGGTAAAACAGTACACCACTCGCCTACTTTAAATGTATATAACACCGTTGATATTTTAAGCATGTGTAACGACTACACAGGTTGCTCTGAAATATGCACATTATTTTTGCGCGAAAATAGCCGCAAAGGTTTAACGGGGCGATTTTTATCGCGTTCACGCTTTTTGTTTATGGCTCAGCATAGCGAGCGTTTTGCCGATACTGTTATCGCAGAAATGCGCGGTGTTAGCGACGAAGACGGCCATTCTCCTTTTTGGCAATGGCTGCAAGAGCACTTTTTTAGTATCGAATTTCCAGAGGCGGATCACTTAGTTGGCTTAGGCGATAAGGTATTTATTAGCGAGTTAATGCCTAAATACCCTATTTATGTGAACTTGCTTAGCAAAAAAGCCCAAGCAGTTATTGGGCATGTGCATGAAAAAACAAAACCTGCGCTAAAATTATTAGAAAAAGAAGGTTTTGAGCACAGAGGCTACGTTGACTTATTTGACGCAGGTCCAACGGTTGAAGCAAAGCTTGGTAATATTCGCAGCATTCGCGACTCTCAAGTTTGCCCTATTACTATTGGTGAGCTTGATCACATATCACAAAATAGCTCTGATACGCTGGCTGTATGTAATCAAGGCGTAAGTGGCTTTAGAGCAACATTTACCAAAGACGCACATTACAATCATGCAAAACATACCCTCGTCATTAGCCAAGATGTAGCTAAGGCGCTTAATTTAAGCCAAGGAGATGCAGCGCGATTTTTCCGCCTGTAAATTATTTATGAATACACACCTAATTAATAACCAGTGGCATGTGGGCCTTGGTCCAGCATTTGAGTCAATCAATCCAAGTAATGGCGATGTGGTATGGCAAGGTAATGGCGCAAACGCTGATCAAGTAGATTCAGCTATCAAAGCAGCCAGAGCTGCGCAATTACAATGGGCAGACAAGCCACTTGGAGAGCGTATAGCCATTCTTGAAAACTTCGCAGCACAATTAAAAGAACACAGTGAAGAATTTGCGACCATAATTGCACGCGAAACAGGTAAGCCATTATGGGAAACCCGCACCGAAGTGGGCGCAATGACAGGCAAAGTAGCTATTTCAGTTAAAGCGTATCATGAGCGTACTGGTACAACCGAAAACCCAATGCCCGGTGCTAAAGCGTTTATTAGACACAAACCGCATGGTGTTGTGGCTATTTTTGGCCCGTATAACTTTCCGGGACATTTACCAAACGGGCATATTGTTCCTGCAATTTTAGCAGGCAACACCGTGGTATTTAAGCCATCAGAACTGACGCCGCACGTTGCAGAATTTACGCTCTCACTTTGGCTAAAAGCGGGCTTACCAGCAGGTGTTATTAACCTTGTGCAAGGTGAAATTGAAACAGGTAAAGCACTTGCCTCTCATCAAGACATAGATGGCTTATTTTTTACTGGTAGCTCAAACACAGGTCACTTATTACATAAACAGTTTGCTGGACACCCCGGTAAGATTTTAGCGCTTGAAATGGGCGGTAATAACCCCCTTATTGTAAAAGATGTGAGTGATGTAAGCGCTGCTGTGCACGATATTATTCAATCAGGCTTTATTACCTCAGGTCAGCGCTGTACGTGTGCACGCCGCTTATTTATTGAAAAATCGCTCAATGGCGATGCTATTTTAGAAAAGCTAATAAGCGCGACTAAAAACATAGTTGTAGACGACAGCTTTGCTACAGTGCAGCCTTTTATGGGTGCAATGATAAGCGAAAAAGCAGCACTGGGTATGGTCGCTGCGCAAAGTGAATTAGTCTCAAAAGGCGCACAAATCCTTGTTGAACTTAAGCAATTAAAATCAGGCACCGGTTTTGTAAGCCCAGGCATTATTGATGTAACAAACATTACCGACATGCCCGATGAAGAACATTTTGGACCGCTAATTAAAGTGTATCGCTTTGATGACTTTGACAGCGCAATCATTGAAGCCAATAACACAAGCTTTGGCTTATCTGCAGGTTTACTAGCTGATAACGAAGATGATTACACTCACTTTTTAAAGCGCATTCGTGCAGGTATTGTTAACTGGAACCACCCTATTACGGGTGCCTCTAGCGCAGCTCCATTTGGCGGCATAGGCGCCAGTGGTAATCACAGAGCAAGTGCCTATTACGCCGCTGATTACTGTGCATACCCTGTAGCATCTGTTGAGTCAGACAAAGTGAGCTTACCGCAAACCCTAGCGCCAGGCTTGGTAATTGAATAAGCAATAAAACCAAAATTTTAGATTTAAGGATTTAAGGATTTAACATGCATACTGATGTAAACACATTATTTGAGAGTCTTTGGAAAAACTACTTAAACGTAACACCATCGGCAGACAAAATTCATGACCTTTTAGGGTCAACGCAAAAAGATGACATTATTAACGATCATATTGCGCTGCGTACATTTAATATCGAAAAAGTAGGTCTTGAAAAGCTCGCAGCTCATTTTTTAGCTATTGGTTACAAAGAATGTGGTGAGTACCATTTTGAAGCTAAAAAACTCTATGCAAAGCACTACGAGCATAGCGATCCGAATCAGCCAAAAGTATTTATTTCTGAGCTACTAGTAGAAAAATGCTCGCCAGAGTTACAAGCTATCGTAACCGACATGGTTGATAAAATTGATGAAAGTGCTGTTACTGCTGATAACTTTTTGTATTCAGGCACGCATTGGCAAGTAAGCACCGATACTTATAAGCAGCTGCTAGCTGAAAGCGAATATGCAGCGTGGATGTCGGCGTGGGGCTACCGCGCTAACCACTTTACTGTAAATATTAATACGCTTGCTAAGTTTGATAACATTGAAGATGTTAACCAAGCCCTTAAAGATGCTGGCTTTTCGCTCAATACATCAGGCGGCGAAGTTAAAGGCTCACCAGAGGTGTTACTAGAGCAATCGTCAACACTGGCTGATGAATATTCAGTGACCTTTAGTGACGGTGATATGAGTATTCCTAGCTGTTTTTATGAGTTTGCTATTCGTTATCCTAAAGCAGATGGCGAGCTTTATACTGGTTTTGTTGCAGCCTCAGCTGACAAAATATTTGAAAGCACTAACGCTCGATAGCAAAACCTAAAGTACTTTATTTTAAAAGCCCGTTATGGGCTTTTTTTATGTCGATAAGTATATTGATTAATTATAAAAATAGCGGCTTATAGTCGTTTTCTAACTTTTCAAACGATAAGTCACCAATAAAACGACCGAAGCTCAACCAGGTTGCCAAACCACGCAAATCTTTAAAGTGAGGTGGCACAAACTTAGGGCTTTCTATTACACCTAAATCATGCAGTTGAGATATTAATCTAAAGTCATCTATCGATATTTTACCCACGAGTAATAAAGGCAGTCTATCGATTCGACCTAACTGTATTGCTACGCGAATTAAGTTATATACCAGTACAAAGCCTTTAATGTAGGCAATATCTTTTGTAAAAGGCAGACCTGTTGGCGTACTGCCTCTAAATACACGCTGCGCTAGTGTGTAACTGTCATCTTTTGATAAACCTTGCGCTACATAGTCACGGTAAATATCTACAAATTCAGCACCGTCAATTACCTTTGTAACCGCTTGAATACGGTTAACTAATTTAGATAAGCGCCTTGGAGTCGATTTTAAAGTAATAATTTCGGTTAGTACCGCTAAGCCTTCTTGGGTAATAGTAGAGCTAGGCGTGCCTTTACTTAAACATGTTAAATACGGCTGAGCCAAACCATTTTGAGTTGTGCCTACATGTATCCACCCTTCGTGAACTTCTAAAATATCAAGTTCCCGCTGAGAAAACTTAACATCTTGATTTAGTTTTATATTATTAGCACCCGCTGCAGCATCACTGACAATGCCATCGCTAAGCATTACTTCTACATTTATACCCGTCATACTTGCATTAACTTGCTCAGACAAAATGCGCACAGCATCAACCGCATCAATGTTTTTTGGATCATCAGGCAGTATGTCTGCAACTAATAAGTTTTGTAATGGCTGCTCTAACATATTAGCTAGTTCAGATAGTGATGGCTCACCCGCATGAAATAAATCTTTAGGGTGACCAAATAACTCCACCGATAAGTCATGAAACTCAGGCGTGCCACGATATTCAAGCATACTTAATACCGTTTTATACTCGGTGCACATTTTTCCCATATATTGAGCAATCGGATTCAACTGCCCCAATTGATTAATAATGTTGCGGTGCAAAGTAGAAAACGCTTGGCGTAACTCGCTAGGTACAAATCCAAGATCGCGCTGTTGGTAATATGCGCGGTCTATAAGTGGATTTTTTTGACATTTTTGTCTAAAAAATTCCTCTTTAGTTTGCTTATCCCAATTAATAGCATCAAGTATTCTAATGGGTGTTTGCAGAGCAATTAATTGATCTGATAACTCTCGAGTTTTAAGTAGTAACGCCTTGTCTATCATGGTGTAAGCTCAAAAATAAATGAGTTTTGAGCATAATTTAAAAAAGCTAAATTACAAAGTAATATCACAATTTTTTAGCTATTGTTTTTAAGATGATCGACCCTCATATCTATATCGTATGAGTTACTAAAGGAAGGGCATAAAACATGAAAAACGAAATCGACAATAAACAGATTTTAGCCGTATATGAACGTATAATTCAAAAAGGTGAAATGACTGATGAAGGCAAGCATTATCAAGGTGTTACTGCTTATTCAGACGTAGATGGCTACACAGTATATCTACAAGGTAGCGGCGTTGAACTGCGCTTTGGTTTTCATAATACTTACCACCTTGACTACGAACATGAAAAGCATAAAGACGACTTTTTAAAAAAATTATATAACATTGCAAACGAGAGCTAATGCACCCACGAAAACGCAGACACCGCCCTACCAGTAAGCTCAATACTACTTTTATAAATCAAGTAGTAGAAGAGCTTAGAGCTAATCCTAGCAAAGTTTCTATTATTAAAAGCAATTTGGAGCAGTATCGCTCCCAAGCCCATTTAAAGCGTGGCTTTTTACTCGCCATAGAGCGCTTTGATTGGGTTTTTGAAGCAAGCGAAGATATTGATTTTATTTGCCAACAAATATTGGCTGATGACTATATAGGAAACAGATTAAGACGCTACCCTCTGCTTTTTAAAGGGTTAATAAATACAATAGATCATTAAATTGGCGTATTGCTTACATTTAGTTTTAACAGCAACTTTAGCTAGATGTGCATGGTCTAATTAGGTTGCTTTTAGCAATCATTCCTTCTTTCAAAGTTTATTAGTGTACTAAGTAATTGTTCCATTATTGACCCATTGTATTAAAATAATACTATTAGTACTCTAATCATTACCGTACTAACATTATTTTTAATCGTTTTATTAATGCGAACAAGTAAAGAATACGTTACAACCATCCCCCTCGTCAAAGCAAAGCCTAACCATTTGTTTTTTAATGAATTATAAGCACCTCCTTTAAGCACTAACTTTACGGGCTTTCGTGTGTTTTTGTTAATAATCTATCTACATTTTAGCATCTAGTAATTTACTTTAGCCTTGAATTATTAGAGCTATTACCTTAAGCTTATGTTTATTGAACGTTCAATTAATAATAATTATGCCTAAAGTTGGAATGGAACCTGTCAGGCGTCAGCAGTTAATTGACGCGACAATAGAGTCGGTTGCAATGCGTGGATTGCAAGGAACAACGATAAATAGCATTAGTAAAAATGCAGGTTTATCGTCTGGCATAATTAGTCATTATTTTGGTGGCAAACAAGGGCTCATTGAAGCCACTGTTAGATACCTACTCTCAAATCTTAATAAAGAGTTAATTGGGAAAGTTGATAGTAATACAAGCCCAGTACAGAGGTTGATGTTTATAGTTGAAGCCAACTTTGCACTTGTTCAGCAACGCGGTGACACCACTAGAACATGGTTGAGCTTTTGGGCTCAATCAATGCACGACCCTGAACTACACAGATTACAAAATGTAAACAGTAACCGCTTGCAAAGTAATTTAGCATTCTCTTTTAAGCAATTAATGCCTACAGAGCAAGCCAAACAAGCTGCTGAACTTAGCGCCGCAATGATCGATGGCCTATGGTTAAGAGCAGTACTTAGTAAATCAGATAATAACCAGTTTAAACACAGTGAAGATTTAGCAAAAAGCTATGTACATTCACTCATAAAGCAATATGGAGCCTAGCGTGACTACACCTGTCTATCAAAATTTTATTAACGGCCATTTCCTTGCAAACCAAAGCGGCAAAACATTTGATGTAACAAATCCGGCAACGGGTGAGGTTATTTACGCAGTAGAAATTGCTGATGAATTTATTCAAAACGCAGCTATTGAAAGCGCAAAACAAGGTTTTGCTCAATGGTCAGCAATGGCGCCAATTGAACGTAGTCGTATTTTATTAAAAGCCGTTGCTTTGTTACGCGAACGCAACGATGAGTTAGCACTAATAGAAGTACTCGATACTGGTAAACCAATGCAAGAAGCAAATTGTGTTGATATAGAAACTGGCGCTGATGTAATTGAATACTTTGCTGGTTTAGCTCCTGCACAAGTAGGCCAGCAACAAATGGTTGGCAACGATTTTTATTACACACGCAAAGAACCATTAGGTATATGTGCTGGTATTGGTGCATGGAACTACCCTTTGCAAATTGCATGTTGGAAGTCGGGCCCTGCTCTCGCTGCTGGTAATGCGTTTATATTCAAACCATCAGAGGAAACGCCACTAGGTGCACTAAAACTTGCAGAAGTATTTGTTGAAGCTGGTGTACCGGCTGGTGTGTTTAATATTGTTCAAGGTGCGGGCGATGTAGGTCAGTGGCTAACACAGCACAGTGAGATTGATAAGGTATCGTTCACTGGTGAAGTAGGCACAGGTAAAAAAGTAGTGGCAAGCGCTGCGGGTACTTTAAAAGATGTAACGATGGAACTTGGTGGTAAATCTCCGCTATTAGTTTTTGATGATGCCAATATTGAGCAAGCTGTTAGCGCTGCGATGTTAGGTAATTTTTATACGCAAGGCGAAATATGTACTAACTGTACACGTATTTACGTTCATAAAAATGTATATCAGCAGTTTATTGATGAGCTTAAAGCGCGCACTGAGAAAAACATTATTGCCGGTGACCCTCAAGATTTAAATACAAACTTTGGCGCACTTATCTCTAAAAAGCATCAAGATTTAGTAATGAGCTACGTTAATAAAGGCATCGAAGAAGGCGCAACGCTATTAACTGGTGGCACAACACTGTCTCCGGAATCTGCCCCTAATGGCTATTTTGTAGCACCGACTGTGTTTATTGATTGTAATGACGACATGACTATCGTTAAAGAAGAAATATTTGGTCCGGTAATGAGCGTGCTTGTTTTTGAAGACGAAGACGATGTTATTGCACGTGCTAACGGCACTCACCTTGGTTTAGCCGCAGGTGTATTTACTAGCGATATTAAACGCGCACACCGCGTTATACACCAATTACAAGCGGGTATTTGTTGGATTAATGCTTACGGTAACTCACCTGCTGAAATGCCAGTTGGCGGTTATAAGCAATCGGGTATTGGTCGTGAAAATGGCATAGAAACACTTGATCATTACACACAAACTAAGTCTATTTATGTTGGTATGACCGACATAGAAAGCCCATTTTAAGGCGCCCTACTATGAGTAATCATTACGACTATATTATTGTTGGTGCGGGTTCGGCTGGTTGTGTTTTAGCAAACCGTTTGTCTGAAGATTCAAGTAACCGTGTATTACTACTTGAAACTGGCGGTAGCGATAAAAGTATTTTTATAAAAATGCCAACCGCGTTATCTATTCCTATGAATAGTGACAAATATGCATGGCAGTTTCATACACAACCAGAACCTCATTTAGATAATCGGGAAATGCATTGTCCTCGCGGTAAAGTATTAGGCGGCTCGTCATCTATTAATGGCATGGTATATGTACGTGGCCACGCAAAAGATTTTGACGAATGGCAGCAACACGGTGCAAACGGTTGGGATTACCAATCATGTTTACCGTATTTTCAAAAAGCAGAAAGCTTTTACCTTGGTGAAAATACTTACCGTGGTGGCAAAGGCCCGCTTGGCGTTAATAACGGCAACGAAATGCAAAATCCACTTTATCGCACCTTTATAAAAGCAGGTGTTCAAGCGGGTTATGCTTCTACTGATGATTACAATGCTTCGCAGCAAGAGGGTTTTGGCCCGATGCACATGACCGTAAAAGACGGCGTGCGCAGCTCTGCTTCTCGTGAGTACTTAGACCCTGTTAAATCGCGTAGTAATTTAACTATTATTACTGGTGCACTAGCACAACGCGTGATTTTAGATGGTAAAAAAGCCACTGGCATTGAATACAAAGTAAATGGCGACGTTAAAACTGCACATGCTGCAAAAGACGTTATATTAAGTGCAGGCCCTATCGGCTCTCCACATATTTTACAACTCTCTGGTATTGGTGATACTCAAACGCTTGAAAAAGCAGGCGTTGAAGTACAGCATCATTTACCTGGTGTTGGTCAAAACTTACAAGATCATCTTGAGTTTTACTTTCAATACAAGTGTAAGCAACCTATTACACTCAATGGCAAGCTAGGTCTTATTTCAAAAGGTTTGATTGGAGCTCGTTGGTTATTAACGCGTTCAGGTTTAGGTGCAACGAATCATTTTGAATCGTGTGCGTTTATTCGCTCAAAACCAGGTGTTGAATGGCCTGATATTCAGTATCACTTTTTGCCAGCCGCTATGCGTTACGATGGCAGAAGTGCATTTGCTGGTCATGGTTTTCAGGTACATGTTGGTCATAACAAACCAAAAAGCCGTGGTAGTGTCACTATAGCTTCAGCTAACCCAGAGCAGCCACCAACCATTTTATTTAATTACCTTGAGCATCAAGACGATATTGAAGGCTTTAGAGCCTGTGTGCGCTTAACGCGCGATATAATTGAGCAAAATGCTTTTGATGAATACCGCGATGAAGAAATTCAACCAGGTAAACATATTCAAACAGATGAAGAAATAGATGCCTTTGTACGCCAAGCCGTAGAAAGCGCATACCACCCTTCTTGCTCGTGCAAAATGGGTGAAGACGATATGGCCGTTGTTAATTCTAATACCCAAGTACATGGTATTGAAGGACTACGTGTTGTTGACTCATCTATCTTCCCAACTGTTCCTAACGGAAACTTGAATGCGCCTACTATTATGGTTGCCGAAAAAGCAGCTGACATAATCTTAGGT
Organism: Pseudoalteromonas sp. Z9A5; assembly: GCF_011378875.1. Classification (NCBI taxonomy): domain Bacteria; kingdom Pseudomonadati; phylum Pseudomonadota; class Gammaproteobacteria; order Alteromonadales; family Pseudoalteromonadaceae; genus Pseudoalteromonas; species Pseudoalteromonas sp. Z9A5. The sequence continues at coordinate 76,331 of NZ_WTLC01000008.1, read as the reverse complement.
AAAAACCCATTACAGAAATCGGATGTGAATGTTGCCATAAATTCTAATTGGCAAGAAACACAACGTAGTACGGAGATCTAACTTTAGCCACTCGCTTGGTTTAGTCTCGTCGGGCTAAACCAAAGGGCGCCTTGCAGTGGCACACGATGTAAATAGGTTACGTTGTGTTAATGCAAGAATAAAACAATAAAATACGGAGTGCTTATGAATTATTTTTATTCATTACTGGAGGGTAACAATGACTATTTGGCTTAATGCAGGCATCATTTTTACTTTACTAGCGGTTATTATTATCTTACTTAAATGGGGTAATGTTCGAGTAGTAGGTGTAACACCGGTAAAAACGTTTACTTTTATCGCTATACTATTTACGTCAGGCCTTGATGTAGGTCTTATAATGTTTCCTTTAACCGAGTTTGCAGGTTATGCAGACATAAAAGCAAGCCCAGAATACGCGTTTGCAAATCCACTGGCTATTGAGTTTGGCTACTGGGGATTTTTAATCTGGGGATTTTACTTTCTTACGTGCTTTTATTTCTGTGTAATAGAACCTAAAGTTAAATTTTTCGAAATTCCTTGGGTTAAATTTATCAATAATGTTGTAATTATTGGTACATGCGCATTCACCGCTTATTTATTATTGAACAATTTATCTTGGTATTTACCTGGATTGGCTGATGATTCAAGTGTAGCTCCTGAGTTTTATCTAATCGTATTCGCTGCTATTTGTTTTGCTGTGTACTCGAGTACAGATATTAAATATGTTCGTATTTTAAGTATTTCTACTACGTGGCTGTTTTTAGCATTGATTGCCTTTATGTGGGTTGGCGCTTTTGCAATGGGCGACAATGAGATGTCAGCATTTACAGATAACCTAGGATCAATCGGAACGTATTTCGCTAATATTAATGAATTTGTTTTACCGCTTAATGACTATCATGAGTTTTATTTATTCTGGTGGTTCGCATGGAGCATAATGATTGGTCAATTTACATCACGTTTTGTCGGGGGTCTTAAAACATACCAAGTACTTGGTGCAATGTTAATCTTTCCTTCAATTCCAATTGCAATCTGGTTTAGCGTGTTATACCAATACCACGAAGCAGGCATTTCGACTCAGGGTATTAAAAACTTTGCGATGGTGTTTGTAGGTATTGTATTTGTAATTAACTCACTTGATTCGTTAGTGCGCTTATATACAGATAACCTTAATTTAACTGTAAAACGTTTTGGTAAAACAAAGTACATGGCGATGAACGTTATTGCCCTATCGTTATTGACGCTATTATTTAAATTAGAATTTTTACAAATTCAATGGGTAGGTGCATTAGTAATTGGTTTGTTCTTTATTTGTGCCGCATTTATTGGCTATAACAAATTTAAAACAGTAACTAATATTGATAGCTCACCAAAAGAAAATAAAATTGATTACACAAAAATAGACACTGTACACTAGGGATAAACAATGAATAACAAACTAAAACAACTTGTAGTAGCACTACCATTTGCACTTTTATCAACAACCGCAGCAGCTGATTGGTCAACAACAATCACAGCAGCGTCTGATTATACGTTTAACGGTGTAAGCCAAACGGATAGCGACCCAGCAATTCAAGGCAGCTTAGACTATGCTTTTGATAGCGGCGTATATGCTGGCGTATGGGCTTCAAATGTTGATTTTGGTGATGACACTGATTTTGAACTTGATGCTTATGTAGGTAAATATGTACAACTAAATGAGCAATTTAGTGCAGATTACGGTATCGCTTATTATACTTACCAAGGTAACAACAGCGATTTTAATTACGCAGAAACATACACTAAATTTGGTTATGCGAGTGAGTATGGTCAAACTGAACTTAACTTTTGGTACAGCTGGGACTACTTTGGAACCGGTGCGGGTCATGTAATATCAATGATTGCACACACGTACGAGCTAGCACCAAACCACGCTCTACGTGCCAGCTTTGATATATCAAACTCACTTGATGGCGACAAATGGGAGTGGGATGTAAACCAGAAAAAATCATACAGACATTACCGCCTAGCTTATCAAACTAGTTACGAAGGTTTTAATATTGAAGTAGCGGCTGAAGATACCAGCTTAGATTACGATTATTCTGATGAGCGTATTGTTTTAGCTATTTCACGTACATTTGATTTATAAGTAATACTCATTTAAAAGAGCCACTTTTGTGGCTCTTTTTTATATTTTATTTACACCTTCACCAATTAATATTATGAGAATAACAACTACACCCCTTATCTTTAAGTAAAAAGCACACGTAATTTACACAATGTTATCCACTCTACTTAACTTCTATTCATTAAAATTTTAAACAACATTTAATAAAGAATGACCTACTCTAAATTTTTAGCTGCAATTGTTACCTTAGTTCATATAACGATGAACGAAAGGGATTTAACTACGCACAAAAATTTAAAAGGTAATTGAAGAAGTGTGATTTTTAGCAGGTTGTATTTAGCATTTATAATTTTAGTTATAGGTTTTACAAGATATTTAAATCATCCTACTTAATCTATTACGCCAATATATTTAGTCATTAAACCTCTTAATGCTAAGAGCACTGGCTTATAACAAAGTTAAATTTAAAGTGGTATAGGAGTTTTTAAATTAAGCCGTGGTTATGTAACGTGTATTTATATTTAGTAGATTTACTAATACAAAGATGTAATGTCATATAAAGATATTTTAAGCTCTTACATTACTAAAAGTATGCTTAATGCTTTTTAATAAAGCATTATTTATAAAATACTTATTATGATGAAGGTATTTCCCAAGCACTTGAACCCGAAGCTGAAAGGTTACTTGTGTTATTACGTAACACTTTATTACCTACGTTTACAGATGACTCTGGTCGACTCACCAAATAACCTTGTACTGAACTAACACCTATTTTTTTAACTAATTCAAATTGTGCTATGTCCTCTACCCCTTCAGCTACAATTTTGAGACCTAACTTTTGACCAAGCTCACTTATTGTATTTAATATATCGTTATATTTTTGGCTCTTATTAGCTTGAGTTATGAAAGAACGGTCTATTTTAATAACATCTATTGGTAAATCAGCAAGTGTACTAAGAGAACTAAAACCCGTGCCAAAATCATCAATAGCAATAGTCACCCCCTCTTTTCTTAATCTTTCAAGATCTTTAATCATCAGTGGATTTGCTTTTATAAATGTCGACTCTGTAATTTCTAACATAAGTGACTTAGCAGGTAGACCTGTTTTCTTAAGCTTTTTCATTATCCAATCATAAACATCACGATGCTTTAATTGTACCCCTGAAACATTAACTGATATTTTAACTTTTCGCATACCGGCATTATGCCAAGCAGCCATCTGCCTACACGATTCAAGCATTATCCAATCGCCCAACTCTAAAATTAAATTAGACTCTTCTGCTATAGGTATAAATTCAGAAGGAGGGATCATTCCCTCTATAGGGTGATCCCAACGAGTAAGCGCTTCAAAGTAATCAATCATGCAATCTTCAACATGCACAATTGGTTGAAAAGCTAAGTAAAAATCTTTACAGGCTACTGCTAATCGTAATTCTTCGAGTAAATAGTGGTAACGTCGCATTTTGTTACCCATTTCAGGAGAGTAAACTTTAAAAATACCTTTACCATCACTTTTAGCACGGTACATTGCAACATCAGCTAACTGCAATAATGCTTGAGGGGTAGATGCACTCTCTGGATAAGCGGCAATACCAATACTTGCACTAATTTTTACAATTTTATTACCAAGTACAAAATCTTTTTCAAGCTCACTAAGGACGTGCTTTGCTATATCAACAACTTTTTCATCTGTCTCTAACGATTCAATAAATATTGAAAACTCATCACCACCTAAACGCGATAAATTTTGCTCAAGCTGGTTAGCACTGTTGATATGACTTAATTTATGATGGCGCAATACATTGGTTAAACGAGTAGCTACTTGAACCAAAATTTCATCACCAAAGCTGTGCCCAAACGAGTCATTTACTTGTTTAAAACCATCTAAGTCTATAAACAGTAATGCGCATTTAAGAGTGTCATTTTCGGTGTGATTAATTTGTCTATCTATATGCTCTATGTATGCATGTCGGTCAATTAAAAGTGTTAGCTTATCTTGGCATATACTGGTTTGTGTTTGTTTAACGTAATTTGCAACGTGTGTATTTAAAGTATTTATAGATTGGCCAAGGTTTGTTATTCCGTTGGGATTTTCTGAAAGTTTACTTTTTAAGTTAAATGCATTTAATAAACTATTGGTTTGGGTATTTAATTGTTTAATTTTATTTTTATAAAAGCTTTTTCTTCGCTCTTTTTTTACATACACAGCAAAACCAAAAAATGCGATAAATACCATTAAAAAGTTAAAAGGAGAACTTAAAGCCATCATGATTAAGCTGTTAGCATTTGCAGCTACAAATTCAGTGTCAGTTGTTTTTATTAACAAATAATCCATGTTGGGCTGATGGATTATATAATGACCATTAAGTACAGGGTTGTACCAAGGTGCCATATCAAGATCTGTACTGCTAATATTAAAAGTGCGTATATCTATTTTCGATTGAAATAAATTTATACGATTAATTTGACTCGTTAATTCTATATTTAGACAAAAGCCAAATAAAATAACAATAACAAATAGAGCAACCATCGGCTTAAATTTATTCATTATGAAAATCCATCTACGTTTTCTTTCCTATTAAACCCAAACTAAAGAGAGATTATATCGCCTACTTTTAGTACCACGCAAGTAATAATGTACTACATAGTAATTAGTTACAATAATATGACTGATAAAAACTGCTGGTAAGACCTCAGTTTTTAAGCTAATTAATATAAATAGCGTAAATATCAATCAACCTATTACTAATTATTAAAGTTGCCATGCATAACTAACTTTTGTAAAAAACGTACGCTGATCTCGCTCAACACTCTTAAGTGAATCATCTTGATAGCCTTTATCTGAATAACCTAAATAAAATAGCGTTTGTGCGTTAATTTTATATGAGTAAACAAGTTGGCTGCCGTAGTCTTTATTAATTTGACTTACCTGATAAAAATAAGCATCTTCATTTCGGTCAATATCTTCAAACTGTAATATTAACTTAAGCATAGAGCGCATACTAAATTTATAATAAAGTCTAAAATCTATAAGGTTCGCGGTAAAAATACGTTCACCATCTGGCGCATCTAACTGGCTGTAATTGTGTTTTAGGTCCATTTGCCAATGATCGTTAATATCCCACACTACTTGCGTTTGTGTATCAAAAGCATCGCCTAACTGCTCGTTTGCATAGTCAATTCGGCTAGCGTATTCAATATATAGTGATAACTTTAAATCTTTAGTGGGTTTAAACCCAGTGTAAATATAACCAATATTTTGATTATAAAAATTGTCGTTATAATTTTCATAACGGTGCACTAAACCAATTTCAAAAATAGATTGTTTTTGACCTTTAAAACTTAAAAAACCCTCGTATTCTTCTTCAAGTAAGTCACCATTTTGTGCCCATGTTTTATCCCATTCTGCTTCGTACGACCATGAAGTTAGCAAATCAGCTTCGTCTCTATACCATGTTTGTCCGCCACCAAACCCCACTTTTTCGTAATCTACTTTAGCCTGATAGCCTAAGTCAGTCCGATAGTCTTGACCAATATTTTCATAATATGAAAATAATTTATAGTCACGTTTATCACGAGTTAATTCCAACGCATACGCTTGGTCTGACTGTGTTTCAGACGTATTATAATTTTCAATTAAAAATTCAGAGTTACGGGTGTCAGCTGTCGATGCTTGATATAAAAGAGTATCTGATTGATTAAACCAATAGCTCCCATCAATCGAAAAAACAGTATTATGATAATCATCACTTTCTCGGTGCGTACTTGTAAGACCAATTATACCCTGTTCACCCATATCAAATTGATATCTTGCTGCAGCTGCATTTGTTTTATCGTTAAGACTTGCAAAGCCAGAACCTTGGTTTGTTGGAAGTAAAATATTACTATTATCATCATCAGCTAACATCAATGCATAACTATGATCTCCCGTTTTACCTGTTAACTTTGCACCTAACGTGGGTTCTGCAATAGTTCGCGTATATAAAAGTTCAAATAAACTACTTTTGAAATACGATGCTCCATCTAAAAAGAATGGACGTTTTTCAGCATAATAAATAGAAAATGTAGTGTTAACATCAAGCTCTAAAGAATCTGTTTCGATTTGAGAAAAATCAGGGTTGATTGTTGCATTAATAACGGCGTCGTTTGTTAAACCCCATCGTAAATCTAAGCCAATTTCGGTGTCTAAATCACCATTGTCCCAATCACCTGGTACTTGAGGTTTTGAATCATTACGAAGCGCAGTTAACGTAGGCGTTATTTGAACATTTTTACTTGATTCAATATCGTTGAAACCAATTAATTTATCAAATTGGCATAGGCTGCATTTTATATTTCTATCAAAGCCCATGTTTGATAACTGATAAAATACGTCACGTTGATAATTTCTCATTACTGAAAAACCCCACGTTAATTCTTTTTTATTTTCAGGGAAACGCAGCGCTTTAAAAGGGATCCGCATTTCAACAACATAACCTTGATCGGTAATTTGTCCGGCACTATCCCAAATAGCATCCCATGAGGTATCAGAACTCCAGCCATCAGTATCTGTCATTCGTATATCGCCTTGTGCACCAAGCGGATTTACGTGAAACTCATAACCTGTTCGCTCATCGTTAAAAGTATCAATAACAAGAATAACAGCGTCATCTTCCCAAAGTGTATCTCTGTCACGAAGAGAGGCGCGCATTTGTGATGGGTCTGGATCTTGGGCAATAAAAGCAACATATAAGCTGCTGCCATCTTCGTATAAATAAGCATCCGTTTTTACTGGAGGTGTGCCCTTTTCATTTGGCTCATCTTGATAAACTATAGGAATGTATGTGGCATTGATCCAATGAGGTTCATCCATAACCCCGTCAACAGTAATACTTTGATCAAGTCGAGTAAGTGAAAAGTGTTGTTTGTCAGCAAAAGTGTTAAAGCTAGAAAGTAATAAAGTGCTACTTAGAAAAAAGAGGTAAATTTGTTTTTTTATAGTTATAAAGTACTGCATAAACATCCATTTAGACTACATTCATTCAATAAGAATGATTTCTAAGCTGGATTGTAATTTAACTGGATAGATTTGTTAATACTTTGAAAAACTAAATACGCAATTTATTAACTAATTAATAATAAAGGATTAATTAAACGAAGTATAAAGGTTAAGTTTCAATAAGTTTTAGTTTATCTGTAACACCATTCCACATATCAGCATCGTCCGGTGCTGGTTTTACTTCTGTAATACGTGGCCATACGAGCGCAAGCTCTGCATTTAACTCTGTAAATTCTTTTTGTGATTCAGGTAATTCGTCTTCTTGAAATATAGCATCGGCTGAGCACTCAGGTACACATAAGCCACAATCAATACAATCAATAGGGCTAATGGCTAAAAAATTAGGACCTTCAAAAAATGCATCTGCAGGGCACACTGATACACAATCAGTATACTTACATTTTATACAATTTTCGGTGACTACAAACGCCATAATAGTTTAATACCTAATATTTAAAACAACAGGTGCGGATCATACCCATCCATCCCAAAAATACAATAAATAAGTGCCATATGGCACTATTTTAACGTAAAATACGCGGCTTATGTTTGCACACACTTTGTGCCCTGCATCCCCCTTATTGTGAGCGGTAAATTAAATCCCGCTATGACACCTAAAAGAGATATAAATGATACGTTTAACCGAAATAAAGCTGCCACTTGATCATGACGAAAATGCAATTGGACAAGCAATTGTAAATAAACTTAAAATCCAACCTGAACAACTGCATAGCTTTAATGTATTTAAACGTGGTTACGATGCACGTAAAAAAACAGCAATTTTACTTATCTATACACTCGATATAGAAGTTGATAACGAAACTGATTTATTAGCTGCGTTTGAAAAAGATCAGCACGTAAAAACAGCACCCGATACAAACTATAAATTTGTAGCACAAGCCGGAGAAAACATTACAGAGCGCCCTGTTGTTATTGGCTTTGGTCCTTGTGGTTTGTTTGCTGGTTTACTGCTTGCTCAAATGGGCTTTAATCCCATTATATTAGAACGTGGAAAAGAAGTACGTGAACGTACAAAAGACACGTTTGGATTTTGGCGTAAACGTACACTTAATACAGAATCAAACGTACAGTTTGGTGAAGGTGGCGCAGGTACTTTCTCAGATGGTAAATTATACAGCCAAGTAAAAGATCCAAAACATTATGGTCGTAAAGTCATAACTGAGTTTGTAGAAGCTGGCGCACCGGATGAAATTTTATACGTAAGTAAGCCACATATTGGTACATTTAAACTTGTTACCATGATTGAAAAAATGCGTGCCCGCATAATAGAACTCGGTGGTGAAATTCGCTTTAGTACACGTGTTGACGACATTCATTTAGATGATGGGCAAGTAACAGGCTTAACGCTTTCAAATGGTGAGCAGTTAAATACTCGCCATGTTGTATTAGCTGTAGGTCACAGTGCTCGTGACACGTTTGACATGATCCACAAAAAAGGCATTTACGTTGAAGCAAAGCCATTCTCAGTCGGTTTTAGAATCGAACATAAACAATCAATGATCGATGAATGCCGTTTTGGTACAAATGCAGGTAACCCTATTTTAGGCTCTGCCGATTATAAACTTGTTCACCATTGTGATAATGGTCGCACAGTTTACAGCTTTTGTATGTGCCCAGGCGGTACTGTTGTAGCGGCAACCTCTGAAGAAGGACGTGTTGTAACCAATGGCATGAGCCAATATTCGCGAAGTGAGCGCAATGCTAACAGCGCTATTGTTGTAGGTATTTCTCCAGAGCAGGATTTTCCTGGTGATCCGCTTGCAGGTATAGACTTACAACGTAAACTTGAAGAGCAAGCTTACGAGCTTGGTGGTAGCAACTACGATGCACCAGCACAATTAATTGGTGACTTCTTAAAAGGTAAATCATCTGCAGAGTTAGGTGAAGTACAACCATCTTACACCCCTGGTATTAAGTTAACTGATTTAAGTAAGGTACTACCGCAATTTGCTATTGATGCTCTTCGCGAAGCTATACCTGCGTTTAATAAACAAATCCGTGGTTTTTCTACTAACGACGGTTTACTAACCGGTGTCGAAACACGTACTTCGTCGCCAATCAGTATTAAACGCGATAAAACGTTCCAAAGCATTAATACTAAAGGGCTTTACCCTGCAGGTGAAGGTGCAGGTTACGCTGGCGGTATTTTATCAGCTGGCATTGATGGTATTAAAGCAGCTGAGGCGGTTGCGCTGTCTATGCTAGAAAACGCTTAAACTTACTTAATACCCTCTTTGTAGAAAAGCCTCACATTGTGAGGCTTTTTTTATGTAAAATATGTAAAACACTAAGTTACTTTTAATAATGACTAAAAAACAAATTAGCCTTCTAATATTTATAAGCATATTCGTAACATTTAATATAAAAGCACAAGAGCTAAAAACAATTGGCGAAATTCATAACGCTTACAAAAATAAAATCATTAATGCTGAACAACTTACGCTGCTATATATTAAGCGTATTAAAGAGCTTAACCCACAATATAATGCTGTAATTAGCATCGAACCTACAGCATTAAAACAAGCTAGGGTTCTTGATAATCTGGCTGAAAGAGGTTTATGGGCAGGACCTTTACATGGTATTCCCGTTCTACTTAAAGATAATATAGAAACTATAGGTACTCTTCCCACAACAGCTGGTTCTTTAGCACTTAAAAATAACGTTACAAATAATGATGCCTTTGTAGTTAAAAAATTACGCAGTGCCGGCGCTATTATCTTAGGGAAAACCAACTTAAGTGAATGGGCTAACTTTCGGTCGTCTTTCTCATCTTCAGGTTGGAGTGGCATAGCAGGGCAAACTAATAACGCACACGATATAACGCGAAGTCCTTGGGGTTCTAGTTCCGGTTCAGCCGTTGCAATAGCGCTTAATTTAGCCCCTGTAGCACTTGGCACTGAAACAGATGGTTCTATTACAAGCCCTGCCTCTGTTAACGGTATATATGCTATAAAACCAAGTATGGGTCAAGTATCTAGGTCAGGCAGTATACCTCTTTCAAGTAGTCAAGATTCTATTGGTCCAATGACTCACTCTTTAAATGATGCTCTAACAGTTTTATCTGTAATACAAGGCATAGATAGGCTTGACCCTTCAACGACCAATTTTAAACTAAAGCCGGCAATCATAAAGAATAAACAACCCCTCATTATTGGCGTATTACCAAGTGATAAGTTCACAGTTGAAACACAAAAAGTCTATGCTAAACAAATTCAAGCTTTAAAAGCTGCAGGGCATATACTTGTCAACATTATCATAACCGATAATTTAGACACATTATTAGCTGATGAATACTACATTCTACTTTATGACTTTAAGAATGAAATTAATCAATACCTTAAAAACACGCCAAAAGAAGTCACCGTAAAAAGTTTGAGCAATTTAATTGATTTTAATGAAAAGAATAAAGAAATTGAAATGCCTCATTTTGGGCAGAATATTTTAATTCAATCTAATGCTATTAACTTAGATGAAAAACGTAAATATCGTCAAATTAAATCACGTTATCGTTCTGTTGCAACAAAAGCAATTACTAATCTATACAGTAATAAAATATTGGATATAGTTATTGCACCCACAACATCCCCAGCCTGGAAAACTGATTTGATTAATGGCGATAGTACTAAAAACAATAGCAGTTCATTACCTGCCATTGCTGGAACAACACACATTACCTTGCCTGTTGGTAGAGTAGAACATTTACCTGTTGGGTTATCAATTATCGCAGATATAAATGGTGAGTATGCAGCTTACGCTTATGCTCAAATTATTGATAAAGTACTTTCTAAAGACATAAAAAAACCTGAGTAAACTCAGGTTTTTAAAAACTTAACTGCGTTAACTGTTACTTTTTAAGTGACAATTTTTCGCCTTTTAAGTTTTTACGAATGCTTGAGATGCGTGAGCGATTAACCGCACGTGCTTCACCCGTCGCTTGTCCAGATAATTTATTAGAACGTGTACGACGTAAATGTGCTGGCTTTTTACCAATTTTATCAATTAGCACTTCGCGATTACTTACTTCATAACCTTCTAAATATACACGTTTGATTTTTTGACCGATTAACGTTTCAATTTCAAATAATGTATTTTCTTCTTCGCGGCTAACAAATGAGATTGCTTGACCTTGTCTACCAGCACGACCAGTACGACCTATACGGTGAACATAATCCTCTGCAAGCCAAGGTAGATCAATATTGATTACACGAGGCAAGCCATCAATATCAATACCACGAGCAGCAACTTCAGTAGCTACTAATACGCGTACTTTGCCTTCTTTAAATTCACGTAAGGCACGACGGCGATTACCCTGAGACTTATCACCATGACAAACGCTAGCAGGAATACCATCAAGGTTAAGCTCTTTAACAAGCTCGTCAGCTGTTTCTTTCATGTTTACGAATACAAGCACTTGTTGCCAGTTTTTCTTACCAATCAGCTCAGAAAGTAACTCTTGCTTACGGCGCTCTTCAACTGGGTAAACAACATGCTCAACTGTACTTGCTGTACTGTTAGTTTGATCAACACGAACTATTTCAGCTTGTTTCAATACTTTAGATGCAAATTGTTTAATTGCTGCAGGGAAAGTAGCTGAGAAAAGTAAAATCTGGCGCTCTTCTGCACAGCTTTTAATCACGTTTTGCATATCTTCAATAAAGCCCATATCGAGCATACGGTCAGCTTCATCAAGAACAAGATGCTTAACATTCGCGAGGCTTAAGTTACCTAAACGAATATGGTCAAATAAACGACCTGGTGTAGCAACAACTACATCTACGCCTTCTTTAAGTGAATTAGCTTGACCAGCGGTACTAACACCACCAAATAAACTAACTACTTTAAGTGAAGTATGCTTTGCAAAGTCTCTAAAATTATTAGCAATTTGCTCTGCAAGCTCACGAGTAGGGGCAAGAACTAATGCATGAGGAGCATTAGTAGTGCTGAGTTCAGACTCAACCAATTTTTGGATGATAGGTAAAGCAAACGCGGCAGTTTTACCGGTACCAGTTTGTGCACTGGCTAAAACGTCTTTACCTTTACGAACAGCTGGAATTGCTGCGCGCTGAATGGGCGTAAGAGTGTGATAGTTAAGTTCGTCCAACGCCTGGATGATTTCAGGAGCGAAACTAAAAGATTTAAAATTCATGCTGTATAACCTACGGCCACATTATCAAGGGTCGCAAATTATACAGCAAAAAAGTAGTAACAGTTAGTTATAACTTAACTAAAGTGCCTTTTAATGCAACACCGGCCATAATAGTACCCGCACCGCATTCAAATTCAGTACTACTAACAAACTCACGTTTTTTGTAATATGACTGAATATTAACAACTGCATTCATGCCTTCTTTTACTGCACGCTCTTGTAATGCTTTAAGTGCACTTAACATTACCCACTCACATGCCTCAGTATCAGACTTACCAAATGCATTGGTTTTTTTATTAGTGATTACTTCACCGTATTTGCTGCTTTCTTTTGAATAACTTTGGTCAGCAAAGTAAAGTGGAATATCCAATAATGCATTTTTTGCTTTAGTTGTTTCTAACAATTTTTGAATTGGGTATTTACTAATATCATCTCGGGCTTGAGCAGCCGATGTCATTAATGCTGTGGCAATAAGCAACGTACTTATAATCGTTTTCATTTTATCTTCCTTCTCGTGTATAAAATTTCCATGCAACGCCAAAGCCAAGCGATATATTACTATTTTGCTTAACTAAAGGACTCTGTTGCTGCTTTGTATTTGCTAGGTAATCATATTTTACAAAACCACCTAACCAATATTTTTTAGTATCAAGATTTATCCCAATGGATAAATCTGATCCTGAATATCCAGAACGGTTATTAAACTCAGCTCGTTCAGTACTACTATCAAGTAATGAAATACCATAATAATAATTTAAATAACGATCGTCAGCAAAATTAGCATTTGCTCTAATACTGGTGCTTAACTCATAATCATTCGTTATTAAAAGTGGCGTCTCGAAATACACACTCGGTCCATAATGCCAACCTACATTCGTAATAGACCCAAAATCGGTAGCCATAGCTTTTCGAGTAAAAAGCCCAAAATATAGGTGGTGTTTTGTTTGTGGAGTTCCTATTAAATAATAATTTAATGATGGTCCCAGTTCAAATACCCAATCTAAATCATCTAAGCCTTCACGTGCTGTGTTATCTTTACTGTCAACGGCAATACTTACACCTGCCGAAATGTCTAAATGCAGGTTCCCCTGCTGCCACAAGTAGCCTGTAAAGCTATTGCGGTCGATATCTAAATCATCACTTTGATAACGGATATAAGGTACGGGGAGTACATACTGTTCACTTTGATCAGAACCTAGGTAATGTGGGATGTCAGCCATAAAAATACCGCCACCCACTTCAAGCTTTGATGCACTAAACGAAAATGTACTAAATAAAATTAATAATAGGTATAACCACTTAACTTTATTCACCTTGAAACCGTTTAAAAATAAGAGATGTATTAATACCACCAAAAGCAAAGTTGTTACTCATTACAAAATTTGTATGAATCTCTCGACCTTCCTCAGTAATGTAATCAAGAGGTGCGCATTCACTGTCGATTGCTGTTAAATTAATAGTAGGTGCAAACCAGTCATCATTCATCATGTTTATACTTGCCCATGCTTCTATAGCACCACACGCACCAAGAGTGTGCCCTAGATAACTTTTTAGAGAGCTAATAGGCTTAGCACCTAATGCATTAAATGTTGCATGAGATTCTGCAATGTCACCTCTATCGGTTGATGTACCATGTGCATTAATATAACCAATTTGATCCGCTGAGATATTAGCGTCTTGCAGTGCCATTTCGATTGCAACTTGCATTGTTTCAGAAGTTGGCTGCGTTACGTGTTGCCCATCAGAGTTACAACCAAAACCAACAACTTCAGCTAATATGGTTGCACCACGTGCTTTAGCGTGTTCATACTCTTCTAAAATGAGGGTACCTGCGCCCTCACCGATAACTAATCCATCACGGTTTTTGTCAAACGGTCTAGGTGTATTTTTAGGCGTTTCATTTTTTGTACTCGTTGCATACAAAGTATCAAAAACAGCCGCTTCTGTAACACATAACTCTTCAGCACCACCTGCGACCATCAACTTTTGGCGACCGAATTTTATGGCTTCATAAGCATAACCAATTCCTTGTGAACCAGAAGTACACGCTGAACTTGTCGTGATCACGCGACCTTTTAAACCAAAAAAAACGCCAACGTTAACCGGTGCAGTATGAGCCATCATTTGAATATAACTCGTCGCGGTTACGCCGTTCATAGAACCACTTTCCATCATACGACCAAAAGAGACTAAAGGCTCTGTTGAACCTATTGAAGAGCCGTATGACACACCGGTAGAACCATCAGTTAAAGCTGGGTGATCCAACAATTGTGCTTGCTCTAAGGCACGCTCAGTCGCAACTGTCGACATTAGAGAAACACGCCCCATAGAACGAACCTTCTTTCGCGTATAGTTTGCTGGGCGACTAAAGCCTTCAACGGGGGCTGCTAAATTGGTATTTAAGCCATCAATATAATCCCAGCTAGGCATACGTTTAACCGCATTTTCACCTTTTATTAAAGCCGCTTTGAATACATTCCAATCATCACCTAGCGCAGTGATAGACGCCATTCCCGTTACTACTACACGTTTCATTACGCCATTCCACCATTAACTTGAATTACCTGACGGGTAATATAACTTGCACCATCAGACATTAAAAAAGCGACAGTTGCTGCCACTTCATCTACATTTCCCATACGGTTAGCGGGGATCATTTTTTTCATTTCAGCTATTGGTAAATCATCAGTCATACCGGTATCAATAAGACCAGGTGCCACGCAATTAACTGTAATCTTTCGTTTTGCAAGTTCAACAGCAAGAGCTTTCGAAGCTCCAATAATACCCGCTTTTGATGCACTATAATTAACTTGCCCGCGATTACCAGCAACACCCGAGACTGATGACATAGCGACAATACGCCCACCTTTACGATTACTTACCATTGGCATAACTAAAGGATGTAACACATTATAAAAGCCATCTAGGTTTGTGTGTATTACACTATCCCACTCTTCATCTGTCATTGCTGGAAATGCAGTGTCAGCTGTTATACCGGCATTGCATACCACGCCATAAAATGCACCATGTTGCTCTACATACCCACCTAAAATTGTTTTAGCTGATTTTCTATCTGCAACATCAAATTGCAAAATATCAACATTGACACCTAGAGCAATAATTTCAGATTTAACCTGTTGTGCCGCCTCTATCCCTGATCGACAATGCAAACTAATATCAAAGCCATCTTTAGCTAGCTGTAAAGCAATGGCTTTACCAATACCTTTACTCGAACCGGTTACTAGTACACGTCTTGACATTAAATTTGCTCCGCTAAAAATTGGCTAGGGTTTTCTGGTTGAAATACATTAATTTTGGCATCCACTAATAGCGCGTCGCCTTCTTTAATTTTGCACTCAAATGCACTTAAACCACTTTCTTCACTATATAATTTTTCAACTTCAATGGTTAAAGTGCTATTGAGAGAAAAACCAGTGCAATGCATTTTATACTTACGGCTGCTTACTAAAAATCCTACCTCTACTTTAGCACCGCTATCTACTTGGTTTGCGTTAGCATAAGCGGCAATGGTTTGTGCCATATATTCTATTCCAACATGACTTGGTACCCGCTTTAACTCAGGATCATAAAAATTACTTTGTGCAGTAATCGTAACAAGACAGCGTCCACTAATTTCGTCATAACTTTCTAAGCTATCGATTAAAATCATTGGTGCAGTGTGTGGTAATACACTTTCGATTGGGTGATGAGGGTGATTCATAGCTTATAGTCCGATTAATACACTGACGTTATTACCGCCAAATGCAAATGAGTTTGATAAACAGGTAGTTATTATAGAAGGGTGTTTAGCACCAACTGAAACAAGGTTTATTTTGGGTAAATTGGTATCTCGTTCACCATCCCATACATGAGGCGCATAATCATTGCCCCCTAATAATAACCAACATAAACCTACTTCAGTCGCGCCAGCGGCACCTAATGTATGACCAATCATACCTTTAGATGAGCTACATGGTGTTTCAATACCAAAAACATTCATTACAGCAATGGCTTCCATTTCATCATTTTTAGGCGTTGCAGTACCATGCAAATTTACATAGTCGACTTCATTTATATTGATATTGGCGGCAGCTAACGCACTTTGCATTGCCATTGCAGCTCCTTCACCTTGTGGATGAGGTGCCGACATATGATGCGCATCACTGGATTCACCAACGCCTAATAATTTAACTTTTCCCTGCTTTTGCACAATACATAAAGCAGCGGCTTCACCTATGTTTATTCCATCACGATTTTTGCTTGATGGGTTTGATATACCTGCAGATGTTGATGCTAAAGCATGAAAACCATTTACCGTCATCCCACACAGGCTATCTACACCACCTACAATTGCAGCATCGGCTAATTCACAAGCTATCATTTCTTGCGCTGTCGCAAATGCTTTAGAGCTTGATGAACATGCTGTAGATAACGTAAAAGCAACGCCTTCTAAACCCAGCTCACTTTGAATAAATTGCGCTAGGTTATCCATCTCTTGTTGCTGGTAATGATACTCACTCGGAAAAAGACCATCCCGCTGTTGAGTTTTCATTGCTTGTTCACCTTGGGCAATACCTGATGTACTTGTACCAACAATAACTGCAATTCGCTGTGCACCATATTGTTTTTTAAGCTCAGTAACGGGCTCTCTTAATTGCTCAAGTGCATGTGCTGCCAATTGATTATTTCGAGTTTGAAACTCAAGAGGTCGGTCAGTTAACTCGGGTAACTCTGCATCCACAGCGCCAACATAAATAGGACCTTCGTCAAATAAAGTATTGTTGATAACAATACCCTCTTGACTGCCTGCAAGTAAGTTACGTTTTATACTTTGATTATCACACCCTAGTGCATTTATCATGGCGTAATGGCTAATAAATAGCGGTTGTTGCATATTAATATTCTTCTAATCTTTCTATAGTTAAGCGATAATTCTGCTCGTTCTCAATAAGTTGAGTCTGTGAGGCATTATATATAACTTCACGAATTAATGTATCGCCTCGATAAAAACGACGTGTTAGTTGCCCTGCAATAGCAGCTTGTGTTACTTGGCAGTTTTTACACATATGTTGTTTAAGTAGTGCTAATGGCCAAAATGCACTTTGCATATCATAAATAATTTTTTTCCCGTCAAGGTCAACTTCTAACGAATTAGTCGTTGTTAACTGCTCCGTGAGGGTATTAAATTGCAACTGAGATAGTGGAACACCTTCAAAACTCAATGCTGCAACGTTGATCATTTCCTCAGAAAATTCAGTAGACACTAGCATTGACTGCTCAACAACACCTGAAAATTGAAATTTCTCAAGCCAGCCTTTGCCAACCATTTCATTAGGTATTGGCATTAACTCAAACAATGCAGTATCAAATTTTGGTTTATGAGTAATCTGGCAAGCATTTAAAAACACTATAAAAATGATAATAAATACCGCTTTAATACTTTTATTAAGCAACATACTTATACAACAGCAGCATCGTTATCAGCCATTTCAGAGTCACATATTTTTTCTAAAATATTGAGACCTCGTTTAGTGTTTTTAACGAACGGATTTTTTTTATCCCATGCATAACCCGCTAAAATGGAGCAGACCATTGCTTTTACATCAGGCTGACCATCTGCAAAAAAGATAACTGATTGTAAACTCGTATCATACCAAGAGTTCACAAAGTATTTGAATACAGTGATCCCTTCACGCAGTGGTATTTCATATTCATTTTTCCAATCAACAGTCTCACCTTGTAATTGTTTAACCACAAGTTCAGATGCCTGTACCGCAGAACGAAGTGCAATTGTTACCCCAGAAGAAAATACGGGATCTAAAAATTCACCTGCATTGCCCAATAACGCAAATTTATCACCATGTAACTGTTTTACATTTGCTGAGTAACCGCCAATAGTGCGAACAGGAGCAATTATTTCAGCATCAGCTAACAATGATGATAAGTTATCATCTTCATTAATAAACTTAAGTAATATTTGCTCAAGGCTCATATCTGGATTTTCTATCTGTGCGGTTTCACCCACAACGCCTACGCTCACCGTACTGTCACTAAATGGGATAAGCCAATACCACACGTCAGGAATATCTGGGTGAACTGTAATAAGTATTTTATTACGATCAAATTTAGGACAATCTATATTATCTTTAAAATGTGTAAATACGGCTTTACGAGGTGATAACTCACTCGCTTCTTCTAAATCTAATAAACGAGGAAGAACTCGACCAAATCCACTACCATCTAAAGTGAAGCGGGCTGTTATTTTACTTTGTTGCTCCGTTTTTAAATTAGTAATGTCAATGCACGTACCATTTTCGTTAGTTGTGAAGTTTGTAACACGGTTCCCAAAGCGAATTTCAGCTCCTTGATTAATTGCTTCTTGAGCTAATAAATTATCAAACTCAGCTCGTTTTACTTGATACGTTGTGCCAGGACCTTCACTAAATTTTTCTTCAAAATTAAAATTCGTATGATGACCACTTCGGTAAAATGCAGCGCCGTTTTTAAATTGGAAACCCAGTTTTTCAGCATTTTCAAATAAGGTATCGAGCATATTTGCTTGGCGTAAGTAGTCCATTGATTGTGGTAATAAGCTCTCACCAATAGAAAAACGAGGAAACTCATCTCGCTCTACTAAACATACACTTAAACCATGCTGCATTAATAAACACGCAGCAACTGTTCCTGACGGACCAGCACCAATTATAGTTACATCAAAATCAGTTGATATCATTAAATATTCCTTTTCGATACAAGAGTAAGGCGCGGGGCCATAATGAACACCATAACAACACCTATAAATACAGTGAAACCAAATTGGCTCACTGCGGGTGTTGAGCTAACAATTAAAATTGCAAATACAAATAAAGAACTTAAAGCTGAGATGAGCGTGGTTAATGTTATTTTTTCACAAAGACCATGCTCAGCATAAAATACGCAGTAGTCTAAACCCAATGCCAAAATGAGTATGCCCGCTACATAATTAAACACACTTAAGCTGTCAAAAAACCATGCACTAATAACAAGTGCTATTACCATAGCAATTGCCGGTCGGCTTACGGCAATAAACGCATTAAGCAATCCGTACCGTAGCCAAAAAACAAGCATTGCGGCACCAAGTGCAAAAATATAAATTAAAACCAAATGATGCCTAAACAAACCTACCTGTTCACTTACAGCTGATACTTTATCAACAAAAAAAACATCTTTGTAGTTATTTAAGGTCCTTTCGAGCATCTTTGGATCGTTAATACCTTGTAACTTAATAATACTGTAATAACGATTATTAATTTCGACCCATTGATCTGTAAATAAGTGGGATACTTGACTTTTTTGCCACGTCCGAAAATTTAACTGGCTTAGTTCTGTATTATTTTGCGTTTCTGATAATTCTAATAAAGCTTTTAATTGATTAAACAAACCGTCATTTTCGGCTTGCAACATTAACGCTTGCGACTTTTTCTGCATAGCAATTGAAGGCAACCACTGGCTGATACTTGAATATTTGGAAAAGGCATTATTTTGCTTTAGTTGGCTTAAGTCTTCAGCTAATTGTTCAGAGCGTTCCAATGTTTGCTGAGAAGAATCCCCCGCCACTAAAATATATGGGCTGTCCCATTGTGCATTTAATATTTCTGAAATTTTCTGTTGTTGAGTCACTAAGCTAGCTGAGCTTTTATAAAACGTACGCGGATCATCAACATTATTAACCATACTTAAAGCTACTATCGCTATAACTAAAAAACCAGCCTGCCACCAATAGTTTAAGCGTTTTTTAAGGAGTGCTTTTTGCCAATTATTAAGTTGAGTAACAAAGTGAGGAATTACGCTTGGTTTTTTTACAATAAAACCAACAATACTTGGGTAAACAAGTAATACCGTAAGCAAAGCCCCTAATAAACCAGCCATAGTAAATACGGCAATTTGCTTAAATAATACTAAAGGTGTAAATACTAAAATTAAATAACCGACTGTTGTCGTAATAAAACCCAATAAAAGTGACGAACGAATACTGAGTAAGGGGTTAAACCTGTCAACTTTACTAAAGCGTAATTCGCTCAATGCATGAAAACTATAATCAGCAGCAATACCAATTAATGTAACTGCAAATACCAACGTTAATATATTTACTTCAGTAAAAAATAAACGTAATGCACTATAACCGTAAAGCATACTTATAGAGATGACAAATAACGTACAAAAAATACTTAACGTGCTTCTATAAACAACCAAAATCAACAATAAAGTAGCAATAATGGAAATACTGCCAAATACAGTCATCTCGTTCTGAGCCGTCATACTTGCGTCAGCGGTAAAAAATGCGGCTCCGGTAACAAGATAATGTACACCAGATTTTTTCTCGTCACTTTGTTTTTTTATATCGTTAACTTTTGCAGCTATATCTTTGGCTATATTTAAATCTAAGCCAGTATCAGAACTAACAAAATTAATAAGCACATAGTAAATTTTATCGTCAGAACGACCGTTTTTTATCTCATCTTGAGCAATAAGATAACCTTGGTAGTTTTTAAGCTTCATTGAGGGGGCGTATTGTTGATTAAAAAAATCAGCTAAACCCAAATTAGGATCAGAAGCTAATGTTGCTGCCACCCACGGCGACCCCATTTCATTTAATAAACTAAATTGATAATTAAATACGGCATCCGCAGTTTTATTTTGTAATAAGTGTTTATACTTTTCACTCAAAAATGCATATTTATAAGGTAGGTAATCCTTCACTACAGATTGCAGTTCTGGAAGTGCTCCAAAATGAATATTAACCTCAATGCCATTTATGTCCATTAGCGCAAGTGCCGCTTGCTCTGCGTATTTTATCGCGTTACTACGCTTTTTATGACCGACAAGCATGACATGTTGACGCAACTGTTGTTGCTCAACTTTATTAGTCACTAAGCGCACATCCTCACTTTGCTCCACCGTAAATATCTGGTTAATATCTGCCACAATAGCAAAAGGCTTAAATAACCATAAATAACTCAAACCAGCGAGTAAAATAAGTAGTTGTAATCCCCAAAGGAGTAACTTAGTGCGTGAGTTTAACGACATCCATGTCATTTTTTGTCAGCTCCTTGCTGGTAAATACCATCATTATCTCTGTTTTATTATTCTGCTGGTCTGTTAATACTATACTGCGTTGACTTTCATCAAGTGCACACAAGTTAACATTGGTAAATAATGCAGCAACGTCTTTAAGTTTTGGTATTAAGTTGTAACAACGTTCATTGTCTGAAGCGGTTATGTTCCAATCACTTTCATTAATTTGCCCACTAAGGAGCTTTGCAAGTAAACTATTTATTTGCTTATCTTGAGTAAGCGTTTCATATTCTTTTGATGTTTCTAAGCGACGATAAATCCCACTAGGCAGTAACAGCATTTCACTGCTAACCGGTGATATGGTGTGCCAGTAAACATGTTGATCATAAATAACAAATTCACCTTGCGATTTAATCGCCCGCTTTAAAAATGTAAAATGTTTAGCTTGGCTAAACTGTCCTTTACCCTGCGATACTTTAAAGCGACTAAAGTCATTAGCTGCAGCGTGCGTACTAAAAAAAAATAAAAATACTAAAGCCAGTTTATTCAACATAAACCATCACTTTATCAGTAAATATACTTGGCGATTCAAATTGGAGCTCTTGAGTATGTAAGTCCATCGCAACTTGTATCGTATAAGCTTTGGTCAGAACCTTATCTGTATCAAGGCATTCAATACGGTAATCAATTTTAATCCGCATCTCAAATTCAACCAAAGAGGCGTGAATACGTATACGAGATC
Organism: Pseudoalteromonas sp. Z9A5; assembly: GCF_011378875.1. Classification (NCBI taxonomy): domain Bacteria; kingdom Pseudomonadati; phylum Pseudomonadota; class Gammaproteobacteria; order Alteromonadales; family Pseudoalteromonadaceae; genus Pseudoalteromonas; species Pseudoalteromonas sp. Z9A5. The sequence continues at coordinate 54,184 of NZ_WTLC01000008.1, read as the reverse complement.
CAAATACAGCCGATGCAACATACTTTAATCGCATATCAACAATCGGCCACATAAAGCCTGACTCTTCCATCGCATTATAGTTATAACCAATTTTATCTAGCAATGCGCAACGGGCATCTTCTATGTATTTTACATAGTTACCATGCCACACAATTCGCATTGGGTCTAAATCATAAAATGGGACCACCATATCTATGGAGGCACTAACAATTGCTTTGGATTTTTTCATTATTTACCTTTAGCTATTTTGATAAAGTGCCCAACGTTGAGTTTGAATATACTCAATCGTTTGACGTAATATCATATCTGTTGGGCGATCTTCTTCTAATAAATCAAAGAAACTTGCTACATCATCAATCATTGCAGTAATTTCAGGGTTTAACGCAGAAGCATCAATTTCATTATTTAAAATACGTATTCGAACACCTTGCACAGCAGCAAGTAAAGTTGCCGCGAGTACTTGTTCTGTTAATTGTAAAATACGTAAACAGTCGCGTGCAGCAATGGTCCCCATACTCACTTTATCTTGGTTATGACACTCTGTAGAGCGTGAAAACACACTGGCTGGCATCGTTAATTTAAGTGCTTCAGCAGTCCAGGCAGAACAGCCAATCTGAATAGCTTTAAAACCATGGTTAATAAAGTGACGTTCACTTGAAGCTGCACTTAAATTAGATGGCAAACCATTATTCATTTTAACATCAACCATAGTCGCAATTTGTCGATCTGCTAAATCAGCTAAATTTGCCACACAGTTTTTCATCGAGTCCATGGCCATTGCAATATGCCCACCGTAAAAATGACCTCCATGTAAAACATGCTCGCCAATACCATCAATAATAGGATTATCGTTAGCACTGTTAAGTTCATTTTCAATCATATTTCTTAACCACGGTAGGCTATCTTCAAGCACACCTATGACGTGCGGAGCACATCGAATAGAGTAGCGATCTTGTAAGCGGTCTGAATTACGAGGGTGCTCAACATGGTTTAAGTCATGCTGAATACGTTTAGCAACATTTTGCTGACCGATATGTGGCTTAACACTAAATAAAATATCATCAAAGTGATTGCTATTACCTTTGAGCGCAATACTTGCAAGCGCAGTTATACGCGTCATTAAACGACTCGCATACTCAGAGCGGTCGAATGCCTGACATGCTAGCGCCGTCATAACGGCTGTGCCATTCATAATAGCCAGACCCTCTTTAGGGCGTAACGTAATTGCTTTTAAACCCTCAGCAGAAAATGCGTCTAATGAATTAACAACCTGATCTTTATAGTACGTATCACGCTCACCAATTAAGCTACCAGCAACATATGACAGAGGTGTTAAATCACCACTTGCGCCTACCGATCCTTCTTGTGGAATAACAGGAATAATATCGCGGTTGATCATCTCAACTAATAATTTAAGTAAATCCCAACTTACACCGGAATAACCTTGTGACAAAGACGCCAAACGACTTGCTAAAATAAGCTTACCTTGCTCTGGCGTAAAAAAATCACCCAAGCCACAACCATGAAAACGCGTTAGGTGTATTGGCAGTTCATTAACGAGTGACAAAGGAATTTCAACGGTGCATGAATCACCGTAACCGGTTGTTACACCGTATATATGACCTTCTTCAGCTAATAGCTTATCTAAAAAAGCGACGGCAGAATCAATTTTTTTTGCAAAGTGACTATCACCAGAAAGCGCAACTCCGCGCTTATCTTTTACAACACTGATAATGTCTTCAATTGTTAAACGGCCTGCACCAAATAATAGGTGACTTGATGTATTACTTTCCATTTACTACTTCTCCAGATATTTAGCTAGGCTTTGAATCTTTGTCTGTGGCTTTTGGCCAAAAATTAAAAAAATTGTACCATTGATACGGCGCTTTTTTACAATAAAACTCGAGTCGTTGTGCGAACTTAGTAGCCATTAACTGAAAATACGCTTGACGCTCTTTACGTTTAACCTTGATAGGGTCTGCAAATTTTTCAATGTACGTTTTATAACGTCCTTGCTCATTAATACAAAACATTAAAAATACAGGGCATTCCATAATATTTGCAAGAGCAAATGGACCTACAGCAAACGGAGCATCTTCTCCTAAAAACGGCACATGATGTACACTATTTGGGTTATTAACCGATGTACGGTCAGCAAAAATAATTACGGCTTCACCGTCGTCTAACTTTTGCTTTAATTTAATTGTATCATCTGGACCAAAGTTATTGATATGAATAAAATTAATGGCCGCATCTTGGTTAACTTTCTTTAAAAAATTATTAAATGAAGGTGTATGCTCATTATAAGTAATCACGTTAAGCGGTCGTTTGTTATCTCCCATGCTAAAAATAGCACGACAAATTTCCATATTACCTAAATGAGCACTAAAAATAACAGCGCCTTTAGCCTCTAGTAATTGCTGATAACCTTCTGGTGTAGCAATTTCTAAATCTTTAATATTTACTTTACCAAGCCAAGCATCAAATTTATCTAAAATTGCCATACCAAACGAGAAGTACAACTTAAAACCTTGTTTAAATCGCGCCCAACCAGTGCGTTTATCCTCACCCATACTGACATTAAGATTATCTAAATAATGCCAAATAGCTTGACGAGATAAACGACCTGTAACGTAAAAATAAAACATAACTGGTGTTAAAACTATTTTAAACAGCCACTTACCAAATACCTTGTATATAAATACCAATACTTCGATACCCAGCATAGAACCGCGTTCTTTTAATTGTGACCAATGAAATGGTTTATCAACGTCGTTATGTGGTGCTTTTTTTTGCTCTGACACGCAATAAATCCCTCTATTTAAATTTGTTTACAATTAAACGTGGTAAACGCCACAACATGCCAAAAAAGAGTCTCGTATGCATTTTTGAAATTAACACGTTATCGTCCCACACATTAAAGTGTGATACCCCATTCTCTGGGTAATGAACTTTAGTTTTGATAAATTCAACAGGCGTACCTTGCCAATAAAGCTTTACCATTACCTCTATATCAAAATCCATTTTATTGCCCAAACGAGTACTATTTATAAGCGTTATATAAGCATCTAACGGATATACACGAAAGCCACACATAGTGTCCTTTAATGCAAACGATAACGTTTCTATATAAACCCAAAAATGAGTAATAAAACGTCCATAATAACGTCCTTTTGATATTGACTCATCGTAGATAGGTTGCCCACTCACTAATGCTTTAGGGTAAAGCTTAGAGCGTGCAACAAGTTGGTCTACATCGTTTAAGTCGTGTTGACCATCAGCATCAATTTGAATTGCATGACTCCAACCTGCTTGATGCGCATGAACAAGACCCGTTTGTACAGCGGCTCCTTTGCCACCATTTTCAATGCGACGTACCAATGTAACCAAAGCAAACTCTGCATCTATTTCTTCAAGCACATTTTGCGTTTGTTCGTTGCTTCCATCATCAACCAATATAATAGGTAGATTAAAATCAACTAAAGCAGATATCGTATCGTGAATCACTAAATCGTGATTGTAATTTGGGATGACAAATCCATATTTACTCGACATTATAAAGCACTCTTATTCATCATTTAGCACTACTTTGCCTGATGCATGCTGCCCATGCTCTGAGCTGTAACTAAAGCTAAATTTAGTATTTTTAATTTGTTTTAATAATAAATCTACTTCGTAATTTGGTTTAACTATAATCTGAAACTTTAATGCATCAACTGAAATTGCTTTTTGGCAATCTACATTCAAATATTTAGTCAAATAATGCATCACCCAATCAAGTTGAGCTACACCGGGTAAAATTGGTGCTAGCGCAAAGTGACCTTGAAAATAAAATAGGTTTTCTGGTATTTTCAAACGCAAAAGCACATGTTCAGCGCTTTGTTCTATTACTTCACAAATAGGTTTATATACAAAATCAGTCAAACATTTTCTCCAATTGCATTTTTTCGAGTTTACCTTGCGTGTTATAAGGCAATGCCGACAAATAACGAAACTTACGTGGTATCACTAAAGGTTCAAAAAATGCTTTTAAATGACTCTTAAGAGCCTGTGAAAACTTAAATTTACCGTGCTCTGCCAATACAGCTTCACCCTCTTGGGTTAGCACTAATACTGCGGCAATTTCACTTCGTTTGTTTTGCTGCTCACTTTCAAGAAGTAATACATAGCATTCGTTAACCAAAGTGTATTGATTTATCTTTTGTGTTATCTCATCTAATGAACAACGTTTTTCTTCAATTTTAACAATGCGATCTGCTCGACCTAATAAGGAAAACTGATTACTGTTGGTTAATTGCGCTCTATCATCTGTTTGATACCACTGACGCTGATCAACATAAGGCGATGAGATAATAAGTCTTTGTAAGTCATCCGTTTTTATTTTTATAGGCGTAAATGCTTGCCAGATTATAGACTCACTTTGTTGACGCCAAGCTATTCCGCCAGTTTCAGTACTTCCAAGCACTTCAACCGGTGCATAACCAAACTGCTCGCTTAGTAAATTAGCAGCAACTGATTGTAGTGGTCCACCAGATGAAAAACAGCAGCGTAATTTATCTTTAACAGATACTAATACGTTATCTTGAACCAATCGATGATAGTAAGCTGGGCTACTAATTAAAGTAATGTCACTTTTAGCTGTATTTTCAATAAACGAAAGTAAATGCTCTGGGTATTCAAAGCTACTAAAACAAACATTTCGACCAGAGTATAGAGGCCAAAGTACTTTAAATAACAATCCATAAATGTGTTGATGCGACACAGTAGCAACCAAAGTCGTATTTACAATTTGCCCGCCAAATTGTTCTTCAAGTACATCAAGTTCTAAAACTAATTGCTTAAACGTTTTATCTACCGCTTTAGGTTGTCCACTCGAACCCGATGTAAAAAAGCGAATACGTGTAAGCTCGTTAATATCAAGCTCAGCTGTAGTGCTACTTCTTAAATCTGGTGTAAATGTGATGTCAGCAGATGATAAGCTAGCATCACCACAAAATGCATCGGCATAGCTTAAGCATTGCGTGAGCTGGGCAGGTTGTCCATTTTGGGGCAAAACAATTGACTTTTTTGCCACTAATAAAGCAAAAAACAATACGCTAAACTGGTAGCTATCAGCATCAAAAAGCAACCACGTAATTTCAGGTTGCTTAGAAAACTTTTTAGCGTGCCCGTTAACCTGCTCACGCCAAGTTGTAAAGTCATGGTTCTCACCATAAAAATAGTTATTATTATTTGGCCACTTCATTCGATTTATTTTTTGCCTTTTGCCATTTTCTTACAATCAATTCTATGATCATTAATAACCCCATCAGCAGATACGAAATCAAGCCATTATAGGTAAGCCATACTTTTGGATTTGGGTGAAATACGGTTACAGTCGCAATAAAACCATTCAATATAAAAAACACACACCACACTTTAGTTACTGATCGTGTGTAACGCTTTCCATGTTCATCTAGGGTTTCAAATTTGCCTGCAATAATTTCAATTACACTTGGGGGTCTATATAGTGAATAAGCAAACACAGCTAAAAAGCAGCAACTAATAACAACAGGGTAAAACTTTAACGCTAATGCTGAATTTGCAAAAGTAGCAAAAAGTAATAACCCACACCCGCATGCAGTCATAATTTTTAAATGAGGAATTGTTGCTTTACTGTCTTTAACCAACCAATGCCTTAGCAGTAAAACGGCAACAAAAACACCACCAATAATTACCGGTTCGCTGTACTGTAAGCCAAAATATACCGCAAAAGGATAAGTTAATAACAACCCAGCTAACAACGCCTTTTTCATTAAGCCTCAACAACCATTAGCTTTTCAATTGCATCAATTACATCTTGTACAGTACGAACTTGTTTAAAGTCATCAGGTTCTATTTTTTTACCTGTTTGTTCGCGTAATTTTACAACCAAATCTACGGCATCAATACTATCAAGATCTAAATCTTCATATAAACTGGCTGTGCGGGTAATATCCTCAGGCTCTATTTCAAAATATTCCTGTAAAATATCGCTAAGCATAGCAAAAATTTGGTCGCCATTTTTCATGTTTTCATTATTCATATATATATCCAAACACTGTATCGCTTTAAAAAACGCAGTAAGTTACGCCTTTGTTGCAGCTATAAAATCACATAAAGTTTTAACCGAGTAAAAATGCTTTTTACTATCATCGGTATTTCCATCAATTTTCACATCGTATGCTTTTTTAATTGCGACACCCAACTCAAGTGCATCAATTGAATCTAAGCCTAAACCATCAACAAAAAGTGCTTCATCATCATTAATGTCTGCGGCTTCAATATCTTCTAAATCTAAAGTTTCGATAATTAGTTGTTTAACTTCAGTGCTTAAATCACTCATATTTTAATTTTTCCTCGTTAAGATAAGCTTGTAAATCGCGTGTTAGTTTGCGTACCGAATTAGTTATCTGATCGTCTTGTATATAAGGCGCAATCAAATAAGGTGGTAAAACACGCATCTTAAAGGTAAAACGGCGATCAGTTACCTGATACCACTTTTGTCCTTTGGTTAATGTTATTGGGTTTACGTCAATTAAGATTGGTAAAATATCGACTTGAGTTCGAAGCGCAATGTTGCCTGCCCCTCGTTTAAAATGCCAAGGTTTACCTGGTATACTTCGAGTTCCTTCAGGGAACACTATAAGGTTGTTTCCACTTGCAAAGCTTTTTTTGCATTGCCCTAAAAAGTAATCTGGCTCAGCATCATTATTGATATAACCAGTGGCTTTAACTACACCTTTTAGAAAAGGGTTTTTCCATAGATCAGCTTTAACAACACAGTCTGCATGGCGCACAATAGAAATAAGAACAACAACATCAATTAAAGATGGATGATTAGCTATTATTAACTGCCCTTTCGCCCGTTTTATTGCATCGAGCTTATCTATATCCAAGCGTAATATGCCAACTAGGCGCATATAACCAACAAAAAATTTAAATGAATAATGCACAGCAGTACGCGCAGCTTGATTTCGTTTATTTATATCACGACAAATAAGTCGTTGAATTGAAAAAATAATAACAGATAATGCCAAACCACCAGTACTAAACAGTGCAAAGGCACTGCCTGTTGCAATAATACGGTATGCTTTTATCAATTGAGTTTTCATTAGCGCGATAGTTGCCATTGATATCTTTTTGAGTTTATTTCTAACTTATTATTTTTTGAAAAATAAAACTTTAAAAAATCAAGAGCTTGTAAATTAGGTGTTTCGCTTTCTTTTACTTGATGATGACCAGTGCATTTTAACTCAAAACCGTTGCTATTTTCACACGGTTCAATAAGTAACCCTACTGCTATATTGTCAGGTTTTTGTTGTACATAAGGTTGGTAATGTTCAGGTACAGCTTGGTCACTATATACATATAAAATACGCTCATAGCTACGAGTTTTTAGCTTTGCTACAGCATCTACTAATCCCATAAAAAAACTATCCTCGCCGGCGGACATAGCGCAAAGTGGAGCTTTATTTCCAGCATAAATACTAAATAAACCACCCACAGCATTATGAACCGATAATGCAAAGTTAGTTGGAGAGAGCGTATCTTTACTTGCAACATCTGCAATTAATTTAGTTGTCTTGTGTAGGTCGCCATGGCGAGAAGAAAATACACTAGGGATGTCATGCTGAAATGCTTCACTTGCCTCTAAAGCACAGTGAAGTGTCAGTTTAGCAAATGCACTTAAACGTCTTCGCTGCATTGCAGGTATCTGTTTTAATTCAGGAAGCGTTAACGTTTGTGGGTTTACTATTGTTCCGTTTGAGAATGATTGCCAATCCTCAAAATTTGTTTTCCCGTCGCCCCAAGCGATGCATTTTTTGATAATAAATTTCAATGTAATAATCCCTATTACAGCAGTGGTGACAAAAAGAGGCTAGATTCTACAGTCGCACTTGTTTTGATTCAAGGAAAACTCTCATATAACACCACGTTCGCCGAAAAAACCATCATTTTTGATTATTTTCGCCCAACATTCCCGTTGGTTTTCATCTTCTTGCCAAACTAGTAAAATAGCACATTCAATCAACCCTAAGCTCATGTCGGTTTCAGCTAGCAACTCATTTTTTTCTATTGCTTGCTTACTGCTGCCTATAAAAACATTTGGGCCATCAATCGCATAGGTATTGGCTATATAATAATTTGCAGCATTGCCAACACTTGCAACAAAACTTAATGGTTTTATAGGATTACTTTGGTCCACATCAATTAACATCGATTGCATTGAATCACTTGAAAAGTAATCGGCACAACTATATAAACCACTATTTTCACTGAGCTCAATATTTCCTTTAGCACGGTATACTGCAAGTAACGCAATTAATGTAAAAGAGTCCATTCTACGAACCTGTAAACCTGTTTCTTGTTTTACGAGTTGCCTTAAGCTTTTTACATCTAGCTTTTTTTCAAAACTTAAATAACTACTGCCGACTTCTTTCATTCAGTACCCCTATAACGCTGAAAAACCAAAGCCGCATTATTACCGCCAAAACCAAAGTAATTAAATAATACAGTGTTCACTTGTGAAAAATCATTTCCTTTATAAAAAGGCCACATTAAATCGTTATTGTTACTTATATAATCTGGCGGGGTGTACGATTTTTTACTTAAACAATCAGCAAATAATGCAATTTCAATTGCACCACATGCTCCTAACGTGTGCCCTGTAAAAGGTTTGAAAGCAATAATAGGAGGACTCTGAGTTATTTCTGATGTATTAAATAATGCAGTTAAAGCATTGCACTCTGCTTCATCATTCCCAAGCGTAGCGGTACCATGCACTTTAATTAGATCTATATTATCACTTTGGATATTTGCCTGTAATAAACAATCATTAATAACTTGTGCAATATGACTTCCGTCTTCCTGAGTCATTGTTAAACTATAAGTATCGCATGACGATGCACCACCCAGCATTTTGAGAGTACATTGCGCAGTAGGGATAGATGATAAATAAAGGGCTGCAACTCCCTCCCCTAAAATTAAACCAGAACGACCTTTAGCAAATGCAATTAATTCTGTTTTACTAATTAAATCTAATGATTTAAAGCCTTCAACGGTTAAAGGGTTATAAAATTCGCAACCTATAACCAGTGCATGTTCAATTTTTCCGGTACTTATTAAACGCGAAGCATACAAGCATGCATTAGCACTTGCTGTACATGCTGTACTAAAGGTAAATTCCAATTCATTTAAACCGTAGCGTTTTACTAACGCTTGGCTAATTTTATCTGTTTTAGATAGCCATAGCTTATCTTCATCCCCTACTTTCACAGCACTGATATCTAAAGAAGTAGATCCTAAAAACAAATTAGTTTTTGCTAAATCACTAGCTGATAAATTCAACTTTTTAAAAAGAGGATATAGAACAGCATCAAAATAACTTAAAATACTCGTAAAATCGCTACAATTTATTTCTTCTCGGAATGATTTAAATGCCACACTCTCATTTTCAATAGTGTTAACAACACTACTTATTTTATTACTTAATGGTGCCGATAGCACCTCGCTGGCATTTAAATATACATCCCGTTTATTCATTACTTAGCACGCTCTTGAATAATAAAGTCGGCAATTGTATCTATAGACTGTAAATGTTTACGCGTTTCTTTAGAGCCTTCAACTTTAATACCAAAGTTCTGTTTTAATACTAATGAGAGTTGTAAAGCATCTAACGAGTCTAAGTTGATGCGTGATTTACTTCCAAACAATAGCTCTGAGTCAATAATATCAGCGGGCTCAAAATCATCTTCTTTATCACATTCAGTAATAATCAATTGTTTTAACTGTAGTTTTAATTCGGCTAATTCCATGTCAAATTCCTCATTTTTTTATTAAATATATATAGTGCAGCAACAAAGCATAACAATGAAAAACCCCAAAGCGATGCTGTATATTGCCAAAAAGTGTGATCAACTGATTTGCTCATCAGTTGTCGTAATAGTTGAGCTGACCAAAACATTGGTGACCCATTTGCCAGCGCAGCTAAATTATCCGGCATAATTTCAAGCGGCACCATAAAGCCACTTAACGCAGCTAAAATTATATTTACTCCACCACCGACAACAATAGCTTGCTCATAACTCGACACCATACTTGCTAATAATAAAGCAAAGGCAATCGCAGTAAAACTAACTGTTATAAATGTAAATATACTAAGCAATAAACCATGCAGCGGTAGCAAAGGTACATTCAAAAAATAGGGAATTGCAATACAACCAATGATTGCAAGTAAACAGCCTTGTATAAGGCTTACGATTACATAAGCACACGCTTTGTTATAAAAATAGCGAGCCATACTAATTGGATACGTTTTTAATCTAACCAAAGTGCCATTATTACGCTCATTAATAAAAGTGAGCGAAATAGGCAAAACAATAAAATAAATACCAAATACCCACCAGGCAGGAATACTGTTCAACGCTGGGTTGTGTAATGCTTTAGCTGGCGGCTTTTTTAATAAATAACTTACATCAGATGATGCAACAACTTGATTAATTTGCTCAGCTAACGACAAATCCTGAGATAAATCGCCTGTATCAAGCATATACAAATAGAGCTTTAATTGAGACAAGCTTGCTTTGACTTTCTCTGTCATTAGTAATCGCGTTTGCGGCGCGAGTTCGTCACTTATATCTAACCGTAACTGGTTATTACCTTGGCGCATTAAAATTTGTTTATCTACACCGGGCTCTACTGTTAATCTGTTATCGGAATTATTTTTATCTATAGTAAAACCCTGTGCAATTAAAAGTGCGATTAAAATATTGCTATGCGCACTATTCTCTTGCCCGATTACACTGAGAGTAAGGTTAGCTTGTATATTTTTTTGCGACTGACTGCTTGCCATTGTCATAATAACCATAAATACAATAGGCATGAGTAATAATACAGCTAAGCTGTGTAAGTCATTTATAATTAATCTGGCTTCTTTTTTTACCGTATGGATTAACATGATGACTCCGAAAATAAGTCTCGATACAGTTGCTCTATATGGCTATTTGTAAATGTCAGTGTTTTAATATCATGACTTAAATTAGCAAGCACTGTAAAAGCTGATGCTAACTGCTCGCTATTATTCACTTTTAATTGATGCCCACCATTTTCTAAAATGGTTATCGGCTGTGTAAAAAGCGCTATTTGAGTAGGAGATAAAGGCTTAACAGTAGTGAAGTTTAAAGACGGTTTTTGATTATTTAAAAGCTCATTTGCAACGACTTTACCATTATTTAAAAATACGACTTCATCGCAAAGCAATTCAACTTCATGTAATAAATGAGAGGTATAAACTAAGGTTTTACCTTGTTGTTTTAAATCCAATAATAAATTAATTATTGCATCACGCGATAATGGATCTATGCCTACCGTTGGCTCATCTAAAAATATAATGTCTGGCTGTTTGCTCAAAGCAATTGCAATATTCAAGCGACGCTTATATCCACCAGACAACGATCCCGCTTTTTTATTAATAACATCATCAAGCCCGCATGCACGTACAGCCGATTTAATATGGTTTGAATGTAAACTGCGATTTTTTTCACTTATGGACACAAAAAAAGCTAAATTATCGTGCACGCTAAGCTCATGATAAAAGGCAAAATCTTGCGGTACCAAAGCAACTTTTTGCGCGATAGCTTTTTTGGTCGTGTACTGTGAGTAAAAAGGGTAACTAATTTGACCTGTTTGAGCAGTTAAAAGACCACTCATTAATGAAATTAATGTTGATTTCCCAGCCCCATTAGGACCTAAAATAGCAGTGCAGCTACCTTGAACAAGATTGAGTGATATATTATCAACACTCAATGGCATACTTGCTTTATAGCCAAAGCTCACTTGTTTTATCGCCAACATAATAGGCATTAACTGCGTCATACATTTCCCTGTAACATTAATTATTCCTTTATATTTTTAATTATAGTAATAGTGAACGCCGTAACTAACTATAAACCTTGCGCAACAGAAAAAGCATCGCCAATCGCTCTTTGTAAGTCTAATTTTTCAGCATTTAACGCACCACCTATATAACTAACTGGCATTAAACCGTTTAGTTGCTGATGATACTCTGGTAACACTGACTGCTGACCACTACAAATTACAACATGATCCACATTTAATATTCGTTCACGGTTACGTATACTTAAATGCAAACCTTGTTCATCTATTTTTTGATAATTCACAGCAGCAAGCATTTTTACTCCCTGCTGTTTTAAATGCTCTCTGTGTATCCAGCCCGTCGTTTTCCCCAAATCTGCACCATGCTTACGCAGTTTACGTTGTAGCAAATACACTTCATTTGATATCGTTGATTTGGCAGGTTTTTCTTTTATACCACCAGCATTGCCGACGCTCAAGTCAATACCCCATTGCTCGCTAAAACGTGCGTTTGAGGGGGCCATATTCAAACACCGATTTTTCATTGCAACTATATAAGCAGCGACATCAAAACCGATTCCACCAGCACCAATTATTGCAACTTTTTCTCCAAGCTTTACTTTAGCGCTAAGCACTGTTTCATAACTAATCACATTTGGTAATTCAACACCTTTTATTTCAGGGGTTAAACCTCTGACACCAGTAGCAATAACGCAGTGTTCAAAGCGAGTTAAAGCCGCTAAATTGACTGATATATTTAAGCAAATTGTTACATTTAGATTTTTTAAACGGCTTTTAAAATAACGTAGCGTTTCTTTAAACTCTTCTTTTCCTGGTACATTGGCTGCAAGTAATAATTGCCCGCCTAACTCTAATGCGCTTTCAAATAAAGTGACTCGATGACCTCGTTCTGCTGCATAAATAGCACAAGCCATTCCTGCAGCGCCACCACCTACTATAGCAACTTGTTTTACCTTATTAGCTTTAGTAACAGGCATTAGTGTTTCATTACAAGCCTGAGGATTAACAATACACGTGGCTGGTAAGTTAATAAAAATATTATCTAAACAAGCCTGATTACAACCAATGCATGTATTAATTTGATCAGAATTACCCGCTTTCGCTTTTGCAACAAACTGACTATCAGCTAAAAAAGGCCGTGCCATTGAAATAAAGTCTGCATGCTTGTCAATAAGTAATTGCTCTGCAACCTCAGGAGTGTTAATTCTGTTACTTGTAATGACAGGCACCGTTACTGCTGCTTTTAGCCGTTGACTTAGGGATGAAAAAAACGCTCTTGGGACACTCGTTGCAATAGTCGGAATGCGTGACTCGTGCCAGCCAATGCCTGAATTAAGCATATCAACACCGGCATGTTCGAGCTCACGCGCCAACTGTAATACTTCATCAAAAGTACTGCCGTCTGCGACTAAATCAAGCAACGACAAACGAAATATTACAATAAAGTCGCTTCCTAGAGTTGCGCGAACTTGTTTTACAATATTAACAGCAAAGCGAATACGATTTTTATAACATCCGCCCCATTGATCATCTCGATGGTTAGTCGCTTTCACAATGAATTGATTTATTAAGTACCCTTCTGAGCCCATAATTTCGACACCATCGTACCCTGCTTCTTTAGCAAGTTTGGCGCATTGCACAAAATCATCTATTTGTTTTTCTATTTGTTGATGGGTTAATTCTGCAGGGGTGTAAGGGCTTATAGATGCTTGAATAGCTGATGGGGCAACTTGCTTAGAATGATAACCATAACGCCCCGCATGCAATATTTGCATACAAATTTTTGTATCGTGTTTTTTTACAGCCTTTGTAATTAACTTATGTTGTTCAACTCCATCTATAGAATCTAAAACACTGCGGTTAGGCGCTAATATTCCTTCTTGGTTTGGAGAGATACCACCGGTAATAATCAAACCAACACCTGCGCTAGCACGTTCACCATAAAAAGCGGCTAAACGCTCAAAACCTTGAGGTAACTCTTCTAAATTTGTGTGCATAGAGCCCATTACCACACGATTATTTAGTGTAGTGGAACCTAACTGATAAGGCGTAAACAAATGGCTATATAACATAAAAACAACACAAAGTGACTCAAAACCGCGCTAGAGTAACAAGCTTTAATTATGACTGCAAAATTTACTGCAATATTTTAACATTAACGATAGAAGAAGCTTGATTTACAAACAAATAAATAATAAATCTTGTTGTGTAGCAAAGTGATGGCTATGATAGTTAACAAGTTTATTATACTAATTAACTTTCAACTACAGAGCGCTATATTTAAAAAATTAACAATATAGTATTACTCTTTTTTACTCCCTCTATACAAGGAATCGTTATGTTTTCGTTAAAGCCATTATTAGTGGGCCTGAGTTTAGCTGCATTATCAAGTTCTGCATTTGCATTAACAACAAGTGAGCAGACCGATTATGACCGATTAATTTCAGGCAATATTAATCAAGTAAAACAAGCTGCTCAGTCTATAGTATCTAGCAACAACAGTAACCCTGAAGTGTTAGATGTATTAGCCCAATACCTGGCTAAAAACTACTTAGCTGCGGCTGATTATCAATTAGATACAATGGCATGGGCGTGTCGAGCTTTAGGTGAGACAGGAAATGCGCGTTACCGAGATTTACTCTCTACTATAGTTAATAGCGATGCACATAAAAAAATCCGTAAATATGCAAAAAAATCATTAAAGCAACTACCTTCTACTACCGTTGAGCAGTTTGTAATAGGATCTATTGATTTGTCTGACTTACAAAAAAATGCCCCTCAATCAAATATCCCATCGCTCAAAGGTGACGATAAAATATTGTTTGATATAGCTAGCGAAAATCTAACTGAAATTAAGTTGCTTGCGCAAAAGTACACTTCTTCAGGCATTCCATCTAACAAAATAGGCGACACACTTGCGGAATATTTTTCTCAAAATTATAAAACTAGCGAACAACACAAGTTCGATACTTTAGCATGGGTGTGTAAAGGTTTAGCAACCGACACAACCGGACGTTATAAAACACTAATTGAAGAAGCTGAAGAAAATAGCCCTATTCGAGCAGTACGAAAGCACTGCCCTGATGATGTTGACGGTAATGGTCCATATTACAAAGCGGGTGATATTGATTTAGCTGCAATTGAGAAGCAACTCAAATAACATGTTTTATGAATTAATAACGCCGTAATTCAACGGCGTTTTTTATAATTAACATTTACTTTAATAGCTTTGCTACTTGTAAAATCAAACATACTATTTTCAGGTGATGGCAAACCCATCATTAAGTTAGGGTTATTCGAAAACCCAACAGGTTCTTTAGGAATAGAACTCGACGACACATCAAGTATACCGTTTGCATTTAGATCTTGAAAAAAACGTAAACAATAATGACCCTCAGGTAACTCTTTAATCGTTACTTTATGCTCGTAACTGGTTACTGTAAAATTTTGTGCTCGAACCTCTGGTAAATCGTCCCATGCTAGGGCTGTGTTACTGCAATCAAGAACTTGAAAGTGTGATTGACCTTCAACCTGCCTAAACTTGGCGAACGAGACATCAAGAGAATAGGCTTGCTCTACAGCAAATAATTTACAACTAAATAGTACTGTAAAAGCGAAAATAACTATTTTATACATCAGTTAATCATCCAATTTAGTGTGGTTTGAGTTTTTATATTGGGTATAATAGCCGACTATTAGGAAGTTAGAAAAGGTAAAAGGATGCACAAAGTACTCGTTATTCATTATTCTCAAACTGGTCAACTCACCAAAATTGCAGATTCAATTGTAAAACCACTGCAAAATGATGATGAAATTACGGTAGATTACCTTAATTTAAAACCTGAAAAAGAATACCCATTTCCTTGGCCTTTTTTAACCTTTTTTCATGTTTTTCCTGAATGCGTAAAAATGACACCACAACCAATGAAAGTTGTTGAGCCTGATCATAGCGATTACGACTTAATTATTTTAACGTATCAAGTATGGTTTTTATCTCCATCGCTTCCTGTTTCATCATTTATGCAGTCGCCACAAGCAAATAAACTACTCAATAATAAACCCGTTATTACCGTTATTGGTTGTCGTGGTATGTGGTTAAGCGCACAAGAAAAAATGAAACAGCTACTTAAAAATGTAAATGCTAACCTAATCGATAACGTGGTACTTAGTGACGAATGTGGCACTGGCTTTAGCTTTTTAGCAACACCACTTTGGATGTTTACAGGAAAGAAAAAGCCTGTGTCGTGGGTGCCTGCAGCGGGTATCGCTGAGAAAGAAATTATCGATGCTAGCCGCTTTGGTATCGCAATTAAAAAATCAATTAATAATCTACCTAATACCCAACAACTTCAACATTCTGTATTAAAAGGATTAGGAGCAGTTAAAGTAAATGAGAGATTTATTGCCAGTGAACGTGTTGGTCAACACAGTTTTAAGATTTGGAGTAAAATCCTAACAGCTTTGGGACCTATGCACTCAAAGCGTCGAAGTTGTGGGCTTATAATCTATGTGCTATTTTTGCTCACCTTAATTATTACTGTGGTGCCAATTACAGCAATAATAAAAAAATTAATTGCCCCTTTAACAAGAAAAAAGATTGCAAAGCAAAAAGCCTATTTTGCTGAGCCTTCTGGAGAGTAGTTTTACGTTATGGAAAATGCTGTATACATAAATAACTTACATGCTGTTTTACCAAATAGTCCTGTTAGTAATAAAGAAATGGAAGTTGTATTAGGTGAAGTTGGAGGGCAACGTTCGCGCGCTAAACCTGTTATTTTACGCAGTAACCAAATAAAAAACCGTTACTACGCTATCGATCCGAAAACTGGCGAATATAATTACACAAATGCATCACTAGCAGCTGAAGCCGTAAGAGGCTTATTTACTAGTGAGGGTACCCAATTAGAGCAACTAGATTCTTTGGTAGCGAGTACCTCTATGGCAGATCAGATCATGCCTAATCACGGTGTAATGGTCCATGGAGAGCTTAAAAACCCGAGCCTTGAAGTTATATCAACAGCAGGTATTTGCTTGTGTGGAATGACGGCTCTTAAATATGCTTACTTAAATGTTAAAGCTGGTGAAAGTGAGCACAGTGCTGTTGTTGCCAGTGAGCTTGCATCTAATGTAATGCATTCAAGAAACTTTGTCGCCGAAAGCGATTATAAAGTTGATATGCTCAATCAAAAACCTGAAATTGCTTTTGAAAAAGACTTCCTTCGTTGGATGCTATCTGACGGTGCTGGGGCAGCATTACTAAGCAATCAAGCTAACCCTACTGGTTTATCACTTCGTATTGATTGGATTGATATTGTTTCTTATGCAGATAAACTTGAAGCTTGTATGTATGCTGGGGCAGAAAAGATAGATGGAGAACTAAAAAGCTGGACCCGTTTCGACTCTAAAGAACGTGAACAACAATCCATACTTTCTGTTAAGCAAGATGTAAAACTACTTAACGAAAACATCGTTAAATTTACGGTTGAAGATGCGCTCAGTAAAATAATAAAAAAACGCGCGATAAAAGCCTGTGATTATGATTTCTTTTTACCACATTATTCATCGGGTTACTTTCGTGAACGTTTATTTGAAGGGTTAAATAATATCAACTTTCAAATCCCTTACGACAAATGGTTTACTAACCTAACGGAAAAAGGCAACACAGGCTCTGCGTCTATTTTTATTATGCTTGATGAGCTTTTCAAATCTGGAAAATTAATGAATGGTCAAAAACTATTATGTTATGTACCTGAGAGCGGCCGTTTTTCAAGTGCATTTATGCAATTAAGTGTCGTAAGCCAATAGTTTAGAGCCCATTATGAAAAAAGATGAAGTACCTCAAGATAATAGCAAAAGCTATCAAGGTCAAAACAAGTTACTTTACGCGGTAGACGACAGCGGTCATTATCATGGTGTTAAATCATCTGGCTGGGAAGTCGAAAACTTTGCAACCCAGCTAGCGGTAAATGATTTAAACGAACAAACTAGCCAAGCTCTATCAGATGCGCATTCGGGGTTAATTTCTTCGCTTGGTTATCATATGCTAGCTAGGCGCTTTGATGTGGCGACCCTTGCTGCTGCCAGTGGCTTTTTTCAATGGCAAATTAACCGTCATTTACGCCCTGCTATTTTTTTAACGCTATCTGATAAAAAAATTAGCCGCTATTGCGATACACTAAAAATTAGTCGTGACGCTTTATTCTCACTGCCCACACAATAACGAATCCTTCATGCCTGACATTATTTTACCTATTAACCACCTACAATCTTCACATTGTGAAACGGGTGTAGTTGCCACGCTTTTACAAAGTAAAGGCATTGATATGAGTGAGCCAATGGCTTTTGGTCTTGCTTCAGCACTTACTTTTGCTTACTTACCTTTTGTAAAAATTAGTGGAATGCCATTAATTGCTTATCGCATGCCCCCCAAAACAATTATTAAAAAGGTATGTAAAAAATTAAATATTGAATTAGAAACTCGTAAGTTTTCAAATGCACAAGATGGGATGCAAGCTCTCGATGACGAACTAGCTAAAGGTAACTTAGTTGGTTTACAAAGCTCGGTATATTGGCTCCCTTACTTCCCTGAAGACATGCGCTTTCACTTTAATGCACATAACTTAATTGTTTACGGAAAAAACTCTCAGGGCGAATATCTTATCAGCGACCCTGTTTTTGAGTATCCGGTAACGTGTGCTGCAGAAGATTTAAAAAATGCACGTTTTGCAAAAGGTGCACTTGCAGCAAAAGGATTAATGTACGTTATTCGTAGCACACCATCGCATATTGAGCTTAATGAAGTAATTAAACCCGCAATCAAAAAAACAGCAAAAATGATGAATGGATTAATACTGCCTTACTTTGGTCTCAAAGGCATTCGTCATATGGCAAAACAAATACGACAGCTTGATAAAAAAACACCTAAGTATGCTCGTCTTTATTTAGCGCACATTGTACGTATGCAAGAAGAAATAGGCACTGGTGGAGCTGGTTTTCGATTTATGTATGCTAGCTTTTTAGAGCAAGCAGCTGATATATGCCAGATACCTGCACTTAATAAATGCGCTGAGCACACTACTTTAGTGGGTGATCTATGGCGCGAATTTGCAATGGATGCCGTAAAGTATTGTAAAAAGCGAGGTGATATTAGCTTAGACGATATTGCAAAAAAACTTGAACAAGTTGCTGAAGAAGAAGCAAAACTAAGTAAAATGTTACTTTCAGCTATTGCTTAAAATATAAAAGTCACTTTTGGGTGACTTTTAATAAATAGAGTAAATCAATTACTTAATAATTAAGAAAGTAAGGCTATATTTTCTATATCTATACAACTTGCTTTACCACCGACTACATCACTTTGATTAAGCTGATTTATTAATGGCAAACCTACTTTTTGCTGCTCATTGCTAAGTGGTAAATACGGCAATCTAAATACTGGGTTTACTGCACCGGTCATCATCAACGCTGTATTAATAGCAATCGGGTTAGGCTCACAGAATAACCAGTTCATTAGTGGTTGTAACGATGTGTTTAACTTATTGTTTGGCGTATCCATTAATTCACGAAATAAGCCTGGTATTAGGTTAGAGGTAACCGAAATCACACCATGCGCTTTGTACGTATGGCGTGCATCGTGACTTTCATCATCATTACCCGACCAACACGCAATACCTTGTTGTTCATAATGGGCAATACGTTCATTCCCGCCACATTCTTTAACGCCAATAAAGTGCTCATGCTTTGCTAATGGCTCAATAAAATCAGGTGTTAAATCTTGCCCTGTGCGCCCTGCTACGTTGTAGATAAAAGCAGGTCCAATATCAAGCACACGCTTAAAGTGCTCTTTTACACCCGCAATAGACGTACGTCCGTAGTATGGGTTAATTTGCAGTGCTGCATCCATACCACTAGCAAAACCATATTTAGTCGCTTTAATCGCTTCACGGGTATTATTACTGCCTGTATTACCAACTATAATTAGTTTATCGCTATATTTGTTGGCAGTATGCGCAATAAGCATTAAATGCTCTTCCCAGTTCATTAACTGACCTTCACCTGTTGTGCCACCTACAACAATACCGTCAACTCCTGCTGTTATTTGTAACTCAACAAGATGATCATACGTTGCGAGGTCTATTTCACCATTTGCTAAGTAAGGTGTTTTAATTGCTGTAATAAGGCTTGCTTGCTTAATTTGTTCTAGGGTGCGCATAAAAAATCATTCTTTATAAAACTTGCGCTATTTGTACCATATTTTTAGACCTATTTGGAGGTGTAAGGACGTATTTATCAATAAAATAACTTGTATTAAGGTTATTGATAATACAAAATAAACAACTGTACATATAAACAGTGTTTGTATTTTTAATATTAGGCGAGCCTTTATGCGTTTATCTCACTATTTAACAACTCATTTTTATCATACCGATGAGCTATGCCAAGCATTAAACATTGATGCAGATACCCTTCAACATTGGCAAGATCAGAGCATTTTCCCAAAACCGAGTTATTGTATTAAAAATCAAATGAGCTGCAGTTCATATTCTGGTTTATATGAATGTGAAGAATACGATGATTACTACCCTCGCGGATGCGTAAATTGGGGGCAAGGGCTTATAAAACAAAAAATAGACTCATCAAGTCATGCATTTAACTACTTTGCACAGCAATATACAGCAAGTCTAACTAAGCTCGCACAGCAAGGATTTGAGTTTAACGAAGAGTTATTTGGGTGCGAGATAGAAGAACATTTACAACAGGTATGGCAACAGTTTTTATGTAGCAAGTACGGTGTACTTACACAAAATGGCTTAATAGATGAAATAGTTGCTGTAGATATAGGGCGTTTAGTGGTTGACGACATTACAGAGTTACGTACTAAAGCGAGCTTAGAGCAAGACGAACGTACTCAACTACACCCAGCCATGAAACTTTTAAATCGCGCATTGAGCCATGGAGCCGATCACGAAAAACAGCAAACACTTCGTACTCGTTATATAGATGCACTTATTTTAAAATACGACTTATCTATAAAATAGTTATTATCTATTTTGTGGTGTCATTTGGCATGAATAATTTAGTTTTAAATTAAAAATATAAAACTAAAGATAACTAGCTTTAACATGAAGGCGGTATGTAACCGCCTTCATTAAGTTATTCTTAACTTTATAAGCTATTGAGCCTAACGAGCTAAAAACGTAACGTTAAAAGCACCTAAGTTTTCGTAAGCTATATGAGTTTTTTCATTGGTATTTAGCTCAACCACGCCACAATAAGATCCAGTAATGAACACTTGTCCAGCCTTTAAAGTTATTCCTTTACTAGACAAAAAATTAATAGCCCAATAAAGTGGAGATTGCGCAAGCCCACCAGGGTGTTTTCCTGCTAGGTTTAGCTCTTGCTCATCTTGCTTAATATCAATATTCACAGCACTTGCGTCGTATGCCTTTACTTTATCAATTTCTGGTCCGAGGTAAACACCCTGATTAAATAATCCATCAGCAAGTTTTTCAATAAAAGTAGCCTCATATCCCTGCGAAAACCTATTTTGAATCAGTTCAAGTGCAAGATGTGCTTTACCAAAAGCAGCATCTACATCTTCATTGGTATACGTTTTATTACCGTCTAAATCTTTATCTAAAACAAAGGCAATTTCAGGCTCAATTACCGCCTTATTATTTTTTGTATAAAGGCTACAACTCTCTGTTGACTCTATAGGTGCATGAAAAAGAGGTGCTAAAATAATCGACCCATCATCTAACGGCAACATACACTTCCAGCCATATACCGTTTGATTATTTAAATAAATCATTAATTTTTGAACTTCTAATGCATCATCAACAGAATCTAATATTAATTCTTTAGGAAGATCTGAAACGGCAGGGTTTTCTTCTCTTTGTGTTAAAAAATGCGTTGCGACTAATTTAAGTTGTATTGAGTTATTCACGTTTATCTCTTTAAATAATACATTACTGATGAAACAGTAACGAGGAGGAATTACTGTATTAAACGCCAATTTTAGCTATTAATACTCATATTTTATATGCTTATATTTAAATAAATATATCAAGTATCAATAGACTTAAGTGAGCGTAAAAAAAGTCCTAAGCCACCAAACGCTAAAATTATAATCACAATTAAGTCAAACGATGTCATAGTACGCATACTAAATCGAACACTCGATATAACCCCAAAGATTAATGCGGTTAATGAACCTAGAGATAGCACCCAACCTAAAATATTTTTAGAGTTATAAAAAATGAGACCCACACCAAAAATAAACGGGATCATAACCATGCCACCTGTAACGCCAAAGCCACCTAAAGCATTAACACTATAAATGCGAGAACTTAGTCCAAAATTAGAGGTCACCGAAATTGCGTTTAGCAGCATGTAAAAACCACCACACATCATTATTAAACCAATAAAAAAATGCCCTATACCACCTGAGCTTCCACCTGCACCTTTCATTTAATATCCTTTTTATATTGTTATAAACAGTCTTATATCATCAATGTATGTAATTATATGTTTTTCTACTCTCTTTAACTCCATTTTAAATAAATACCATAGTCAATTATCATTTTGACTCTCATTACTCCAGCACTAAAATAATTTACTAGGCTTGTAAAACAAAATTTAAAAACGAACCCTCCACACTTTTGTAAACTTAATCTTACAAAAGTCATATTGATTTGATAACGGGATATTTATTAGACCTAGTCTAATTAAAAATATAAATCTAACTTCTTTATTTAAGTTAAAACATAGAATAATGAAGTCATTATGCCGAATTAATTGAGGTCAGCCAAAATAACTAACAAGTTGTTATTTATTACAATATTGCATAAATAACAAACTCAATTACTATAAAAATGTCTGCTGTAATCATTAATTCCCCTGTAACATTTAATAATAACAAAGTAACTTCTCAGGCATAAATCGTCACTTTTTTTACTATGCTAAAAAATCCTATTTATCGTTAACTAACTTGTATATTAACTCGTTGTTTATTTGTTTTTATTGGTAAAAACAACAATAGTAAGATTCCTTTTTTATCACGTATTACTTTAAAAATCATAAGCTTAAAGTTTAAAATAAATTCTTACCTCCCAATAGTTAAAAACGACTAAATAATAATTAAAATGTCTATTTTATTTGCTCAATTATAGTCAATTGATATGAGGTCACTCATAACATAATTGAGGATATTATATTTATAAGTTCTATCTTGACGTAACCTTGATTTATTTCCCTTTAATGCGTACAAATAACATGGTATTTACAAAAATAACAATTCAGGGGAATTAAATGTCAATTAATAACAAAAGTAACGTTGGTTTTTTTAAAAAATCGACAGTAACAGTCGCACTAAGCAGTGCATTACTAGCTGGTTTTTCATTTCAAGGTATTGCTGCTGAAGATGATGAAGTAGAAAAAGTAGAACGAATTCAAGTGACTGGTTCACGCATTAGTAAAGCTAAGCTTTCTCAGCCAGCTCCTATTGTGACAATTACCGCAGCAGATATTGCAAAAGGAGGCACTCCCGATTTGGGCAGTATTCTGGCTGAACTGCCATCGATTGGTGCAACAGATACGCTAATAGGTAACAATGATAGCAATGCTGCTGCTGGTGTTAGTTCTGCCGATTTAAGACGCTTAGGGGCTTCCCGTACGCTTGTATTAGTAAATGGTAAACGTCATGTTGCAGGAGCACCAGGTTCATCGCAAGTTGATTTAAATTCTATTCCCTCAGCTCTAATTGAAAGAATAGAAGTAATCACCGGTGGTGCATCCGCTATTTATGGTTCAGATGCGGTATCAGGTGTTATAAATGTTATTTTAAAAGACGATTTTGATGGTTTACAGTTTAATGCCTCTGTAGGTAATTCAACAGAAGGTGTTGGCACTGAGAACCATAGCTTTAGCGTTGTGGCAGGTACAGAAATTGCTGGTGGTAAAGGTAATATTACATTCTTTGCTGGTAAAGACCGAATTCGCCAAGTTCTAGCAAATGATTTACGCCAAACAAATGCTTTCGGTACTGTTAATAACCCATTAGATACAGGCGAAAACGATGGTATTGCAGATAGATTAACGGTACCAAATGTTCTTTCTGAAAGAATTAGTGAAAATGGCGTTATTAATCCATTTGGTGATGCTGGAAGTATTTATGGCTTTACTAACAGTGGTGCAGCAGAATTAATGCCAGCTCGTGAAGCGACAGGAAGCTTTGCTTTTGGTAACTTTCCAGACGGATGTGAGCTTTGTGCTAATACACAAGACTATGAAAATGTTTTACCTGAACTTGAAAAAATAACAGTTGGCTCAACGGTAAACTATAATTTAACAGATAATCATACATTCTACAGTGACTTTAAATTTGTTCGTTCAGAAATAGAGCAACAATTTCAACCTTCTTTTGATTTTGGTGGTCTGAATATAGATGTAGAAAATAATCCTTATCTAGATAGCAGTTTGCGTCAACAGCTTCTTAGTGAAGGCACTACAAATGTAAGCTTTTCGAAATTCTTTGGTGAGCTAGGTAATCGTAGCGCCGATAATAAACGTGAATTGTTTCGTTTAGTTACTGGTTTTAAAGGCTTATTCACGCTAAGTGAAACTGATTTTGATTACGATGTTTATTACTCTTATGGTCGAACTGATAACCGTCGTAAAACACTCAATGATTTAATACCTGATAACTTAACCGCAGCGGTTGATGCTGTTATCGATCCTACAACCGGTGAAGCGGCATGTAGAAGTCAAGTAGAGAGTTTGCAAGGTGAGGGTTACACTGACCCTGCAAGTATTAATGGCGACGCATGTACACCGTACAACCCTTTTGGCTTTGATCAAGCTTCAGCGGCAGCAAAAGATTATGTTTCTGCAGACGTAACACGTACAGATAAAATTACCCAAGAATTTATTGGCGGTAGCATAACATTTGATACTAGCGAATTTTTTGAGCTGCCAGGTGGTGCTATTGGATTAGCCACTGGTTTTGAATATCGTGAAGAAACATCAGAAACAATTACAGATGAGCTTACTAAAGCCGGATTTTTATCAAATGCAGCAACTCCAGATGCTTATGGTGAATTTGACGTTACTGAAGCATTTATAGAAGTAAACTTACCATTTTTAACTGATGTCGCTTTTGCTAAAGAACTAAGTTTAGACGCAGCATACAGAACTGCCGACTATTCTCATGCAGGTACTGCTGACGCATGGAAAGTAGGTATACTTTACCGTCCAATTGACGATCTTCGTATTCGAGGTACTTACGGTCAAGCAGTAAGAGCACCAAATATTACAGAAGCTTTTGACCCTCAGTCACCTGGTTTTGCAAATATTAGTGACCCCTGTGATGACGATAACATTAATGATAACCCAAATCGTGTAGCTAACTGTGCTGCCCTAGGTATTGCCTCAGGTTTCCAAGCAAATGATAATGTAAGTATTGATGTGTTTAGTGGTGGTAACCCTGAACTAGAGTCAGAAACATCAACATCATTAACTGCGGGTATAGTATGGACGCCTAGCTTTTTTGAAAACTTTTCATTAACTGTCGACTACTACGATATTGAAATTGAAGATGCGATTTCATTTATTGCAACACAAAGCGTAATTGATAACTGTGTAGACGCAGCTGGCGGACTCGATGCAGGCTTTTGTTCACAAGTTGATCGAGATCCAACAACAAACGATATTGCTTTAGTTCGTTCTGGTTATTTAAATGCTGCGGCTACCACAACTCGTGGTATTGAAGCTGATTTTGATTATGATATGAATTTGGCTGATTACTCATTAGAGGGTGAATTGAAGTTAAACTTATTTGTAAATCACTTGCTTGAGCTTGAAGATTTTGAATTTCAAAGTCGCCCAGATACAGTGAATGTAGAAGATGGTGAAGTTGGTGACCCTCAATGGCAGGCCCGTTTCTCAGCTGTGTATAATTACAACGACCTTACACTTAACTGGACAACTCGTTATATTGACCGCTCAGCGCGTTTTGACTTATCTCCAGATGGTGATATTGAAGAAGATCTAAAACCTGGTTATGTGGGATCTATTATAACGCATGATATTTCGGCTAATTACAATTTATTTGACAACACCAGCATTGGTTTCGGACTTAGAAATTTAACTGACAAATTACCACCTGCGTATATTTCAGCAAGTGGTGGCAATGAAGCTATTTATGATGCTGTTGGCAGACGCTTTTTTGCCAATGTAAGTGTGAACTTTTAAACTAAAAAATCGATTTTGGGTTTTTATTGATTTAAAAGTACAGTCTATCTGCTGTGATTACTCATCGTCATAGACAGTAGCAGTATTAAACTCTAAATATATACTCCCTTAAAGGCTCTTTATCGATACGATAAAGAGCCTTTTTACTGATGATAATAAGTTTTACGAATAGCGTTTGTTCTTGAATAATACTAATCTGCTTATGTATGGGGTCTATTTAACAATAAGAAAATTGTGCCAGAACTAGGAAGTTGTTTTATCTAGTTGTTCTAAATATCAAATTAACAAGGTTCTAATAGTTTAACCAATTGTTTTATACACATCGATACTGCTACTTGTTAAAAGCCCTGTTGCTTGCATGCCAAAAGCTTTAAAATGAGGCTCTTCTTTATGCGCTTCAAAATGCTCGTTTGACGCCCACTGTTCGCTTACTACATAGTCTGTATGTTCAGAATCACTTTTTACCGATAACTCATAGCGTAAGCACCCTACTTCTTGGCGTGATGATTGCTGCAGATTTTCAAGTGCTGTAAGCATTACTTCAGCATCAATATTTTTGCACGACAGTACAGCTATAACCGTTAACATGTGTATTCCTTTTAAAGTTAGGGCGCAGTATGCCTACACCCTATATTAGATAGTTTAACTTTTACTTTTTAAGTCGGTTTATTAATCCCACTGAGGTGCAAAGTCAGGAGTTGCTTGACGATCGTTACAGTCTAAGCCATCAATACGTGCAATGTCTTCATCATCAAGTTTAACGGCTTTGTCGTTAAAGTTATCTTCAAGGTTTTTACGCTTGGTTGATGACGGAATTGTCGTCATACCTTTGGCGTTTTCCCACGCTAAAACAACTTGTGCAGGGCTTGCATCATGTTTTTTAGCGATGTCGATAATAGTTTGATCTTTGAGTACTTTACCTACAACAAATGGCATGTAAGCTGTTACATGAATATCATGCTGGGCGCAAAAAGCGCGCAATTTGGTATTCGTTAAATACGGGTGGACTTCTATTTGATTGGTAAATATTTCACGCGAGTCTAGGGTTTGCATTGCTTCGTTTAAATTAGCAATCGTGAAGTTAGATACACCAATATGCTTGGTTAGTCCAAGTTGTTTAGCTTTGAGTAATTCGGTGAGGTATTCGCTCATTGCCTGGTTGTTAGCAGGCGATGGCCAATGAATAAGTAATAAGTCGACCGACTCAACTTGTAGTTTTTCAAGTGACTTTTTAACACTTGGAATAAAGTCTGTTTTATTTAGTTTGTTATTCCACACTTTGGTGGTTAAAAATATTTCACTGCGCGGAATATTGCTGTCTTTAATGGCTTTACCCACTTGCTCTTCGTTGCCATAAATTTGTGCTGTATCAATATGGCGAAAACCAACTTCTAATGCCATTTTTACTGAATGATAGGCTGTATCACCCTCTAAACGAAATGTGCCCATACCGAGCTCTGGCATCTCAATTACGCGTTTTGTCATGGCTTTGTCCTTATAAAATAAATCGGTTTTAAAATACAAACTTCTCTGAAGTTTTACGAAATACACCTTTTACTTATTGATATATCGGTCACTTAAATTTATGACCTATAACAGGTATGAGGTCATATAATTTAGTTTCAAGGGTAAGGTTTATTGATTTTTTAAAGGTGGTAGTTTATTCAAACAAGTAAACGTTAAAGTAATAACCCCGATGAATAAGTAAAAATGAAGCAACAAAAGTAGGTTGTCAGTCACTATTTGAATAGTAAAAATTTAGTGGCTATACATTCCTATTACTTATTGCTATTAAACAAGCATATTGCATAAGCCGCCAAGCTAATAAAAAATACTAAAAGTTAAGCATGAGAGCTAACACATTAGTATGTAAAGGTATTAAAAAACCAAGCTTTAAAGACTAAACCCCGAAGATTGAGCATAAAATAAGTATTGAGAATTTGTATAAAAAATTAACGAGCTCTAATGCCTAACCAATTCCATACATACGTTTTATTAGCTGCTGGAGTAAATAGCATTGGATCGTTGATAGAAGAGCACTCGATTTTAGACACGGCTCCTGCATCATTCAAGAGCTTTATCACATGCTCAGCAACGTTTTTATCTACTCCGGCAATGAGCACACAAGGTAGCGATTTATGAAGGTGAGTTTGTATTTCTTTTGCATGTTCTAAATTTAAGCAACCAATAAGCCGCAAAGATTTAACAAGTGGCAATGTGTTCCCCGATACAGATATTACACTAACTTGGTATTTATCCATGATTTAACTCCCATAGTAAATTTATACATATTTATGCATAGTAACAGAAGTATTTATCACATTGGAGATACCGTTGTATTGCAATCATGTGACTTCAGGAAACATGTTTACTAATAATTAAATTATTCAGCGCACAGTGCTTTTTTATTTTTATACATTGCTGAATCCGCACCTTGAAGCATTTCTTCAACCGTACTTTCAGTATCATAAGGATAATTCATTACCCCTACGCTATATTGAATTTTGTATGGTTTATTAATAGTGTTATTGGCTTGTTCAATAGCATCTGCAAATCTTTGTAGAACAGTGTTTGCCTTTTTTTCATCAGAGTCACTTAACATCGCAACAAATTCGTCCCCGCCAAGTCGTCCTATAATTTCGCAATCACGAAATGACTCAAGCATAATTTTGGCAAACGTAATAAGTACAAAATCACCTTCATGATGACCATAAACATCATTAATAAGCTTAAACTTATTTAGGTCAAACAGTATAAAAGACATCGGTATTTTATTGCGCTTACATACACTTAGGCTATATTCGGCTAAATTTAGAAAGCCACGTCGATTAGATATCATTGTTAACTGATCTATTGTAGCGAGCTGAATAGATTGTATTTCTTGCTCTACCATCGCGCCTAAATCTTTAAGTAATTGTTGATCTTCTTCTGTTAAATTTCTTGGTTTAGAATCAATAAGACACAAAGTACCAATGGTTATTCCCTGTCTAAGCTTTAAAGGATACCCCGCATAAAAACGAACTTTAGGATCATTTATAACAAAGGGATTATCAAAAAAACGCTTATCTTTTAAGGTATCCGGAATTATAAATAACTCACTTTCATTTATTGCATGCCCGCAAAATGATGTTTCACGAGGTAACTCACAAACATCAAGCCCTTGCTTTGATTTAAACCACTGACGATCTTCATCAACTAAACTTACAAGTGAAATAGACACATCAAACATACGTTTTGCTATACGGGTTACACGATCAAACCTTTCTTCATGTGAGCTATCAAGAATATTTAAAGTTCTTAGTGCATGTAAACGCGCAGCTTCATTTTTTGGAACTTCAGGTTTAGTCATAGTTATCCTGTTATTTAACGTATTTTAATAGTTTGCAGCACATCTAAAATATGCCGTAATTTATCCGCATGTAATTTTAAGTCAAATCAAGCCTATATATAATAAACTCAACACTTTCACACTAGAACATTATATAAAATTAGCAATAGTAATGTTGCATTTTAACCTAATAAGAAAATATAAAAGCGTGGTTGTAAAATTATAGCTAAGTTAAGCCATGCTCGTTGCGTTGTTTAAAAGTATTTTAGAAAAAACTTGCTATACGTTTAAATATGCTGGTACTATCCGTCGCATCGGGTTGATAGAAAGCCCTGTTTATTTGTAAGTACCACGTTGTTATTAGTAATATAATCCTTCGCGCTATCCTCAGTTAAATATGTTTTCTTCCTTGTTTATCGCCTAATTTAGGGCGCAATATAATTATTATTTAGGATACTTTTTATGTCTAATACAACAACTGGTTCAGTTAAATGGTTTAATGAAGCAAAAGGCTTTGGTTTTATTGAACAAGAGTCTGGTCCTGACGTTTTCGCTCATTTTAGCGCAATTACCAGTGACGGCTTTAAAACATTAGCTGAAGGTCAACGTGTACAGTTTACTGTTACACAAGGTCAAAAAGGCCCGCAAGCTGAAAATATCGTTTGCATCTAAATTGTTTTAATTGATGGGTTATAATTAACCCGTCAATATATATAAGTTTGAAAGAAGTTCTGTTTATTTGTACGTACCACGTTGTTATTAGTAATAATTCTTCGCGTTATCCTCAGTTAAATACTTTTTTTCCAGCTCAATCGCCTATTTATAGGCAAATTTTATTAATTTCTAGGATATCTATTATGTCTACAACTACTGGTACAGTTAAATTTTTTAATGAAGCAAAAGGTTTTGGTTTTATCGAACAAGAATCTGGTCCTGATGTTTTTGCTCATTTTAGCGCGATTTCTGGCGACGGTTTCAAAACTCTTGCTGAAGGCCAACGTGTACAGTTTTCTGTTACACAAGGTCAAAAAGGTCCACAAGCTGAAAACATCGTTTGTATCTAACATGTTTTCATTGATGGGTTAGTAATAATCCATCAATATATATAAGCTTGAAAGAAGTTCTGTTTATTTGTAAGTACCACGTTGTTATTAGTAATAATTTTTCGCGTTGTCCTCAGTTAAATAATTTTTTTCGGCTCAATCGCCTATTTCAGGCACATTTTTATTAATTTCTAGGATATTTATTATGTCTAACACAACTACTGGTACTGTAAAATTTTTCAATGAAGCAAAAGGTTTTGGTTTTATTGAACAAGAATCTGGTCCTGATGTTTTCGCTCATTTCAGCGCAATCTCTGGCGACGGTTTCAAAACTCTAGCTGAAGGCCAACGTGTACAGTTTACTGTTACACAAGGTCAAAAAGGTCCTCAAGCTGAAAACATCGTTTCTATCTAACATGTTTTAGTTAATGTGTTTATTTACACATTAATAACTCACTTGTAGTTTATCTATAAGTGAGTTTTTTTATGTCTTCATTTTATTGCTACTTTGTTTATATTCTTAATTTCTACTTTATATTCCAAACTTAGCTTTTAATTTCGTTAATTTATATAAGCTTCATATCAAGACCCTTCCCTCCTAAATACAATTAACTTCCCAAGTAACTTCTCAAAATGATTTTTAATACCAAATTTTTAACACCAAATTACTTAATTAAGTAATTTATTTGAGGTAAGAATACGTTATTGATAAAAAATTCGTTATTCCGTAATTCTCTTTTATTACTTCTGCACTGCTCTACCTTCTGTATTTATACTGTCGTAAATAAGAAGTTTTATGTAGGTAGCGGTCAGGTTTGATGCCTAAAACTGATTAAGTGTTATTACTGACTGGTGTAACATATACACAACCATGTTAAGTATTAGTTTGAATGAATTAGTTCGTTATTTAGAAAAGGATGTCAGAGACTATTTATTAGTGATTATCGATGAGTTACTAGCTATTAGGCACTGCCTATGCGGCATTAACGCTAATTTATAAATGAGGGTACTTCTTTTAGGCATAATTAAAAAACCACCTAACCGTTGTATTTATTACTTACGTTAAGCAAATAAACTAAAATCTTATTTTAGTTACCCAATAAAGCTATATTAAGTAACTAATAATAAGTAAAAAACAAACTTCATATGGTTAGCTTAGTTTTGGTGTTCGTACTGACCCCGATACACTTCAAATACCTTTAATACAGTATGTTGTTCTTTTGACAAGTTATCGAACCAATCATCAAACAGCTCGTCATTATCTTGTTCACTCAATGCCATGTAATGGGCAAGTAGTTCTACAATATCATTATTATTACAACTTAGAGGGTTAAGTTGCTGAGCTAAAACACTATGGTCGCGCTCTCTTAGGGTATCCATTACCCCTTGATCAATTTGTTCTTCTTGTTTTGTTGCGTCACTCATACGTTACCTCTGTGCTCTACTTTTAAATGCGTTTGTTAACGTTTTTAATTAACTTAAATATAGTTATAACAGCCTAAACGGCAATAGCCAGCATTTTTGATCTAAGTGCTTATTTTTTGATTTGTTTGCACAAATAGCCATCAAATTGATGCTTTTAGAAGCTTTTAAAATCATTTGCAAAGTATAAATAAATGAGTTAAATTAAATGATACAATATCACATAACATTTATATAGGTGTATCATGAAACCAAACATTCATCCTGATTACAACGAGGTAGCTTTTCACGACACAGCTGCCGATAGTTATTTCATTATTGGCTCAACTATTAAAACTAATCGTACAATCGAACTCAAGGGTAAAACTTATCCGTACGTGCCTATAGATGTGTCTAGTGACTCTCATCCTTTTTACACTGGTAAGCAAAAGTCAGTTACAACCGACGGACGGGTTGCACAGTTCAATCGTCGCTTTAAAGGTCTTTCGTCTGGTAAAAAGGAAGCGTAACAATGAAGGTACTTAGTTCACTTAAAAGCGCAAAACAACGCCCTGGCTGTCAAATAGTAAAGCGTAAAGGTCGTGTATTCGTTATTTGTAAAAATAACCCACGTTTCAAAGCAGTTCAAGGAATGAAAAAGAAATAGTAATAAAGACACCCAGAGGCTTATAAGGCATAAACCTCTGGGTTAATAAGTAAATTATTTTACAACAACTGAAAACTCAGGAACGGCCTGAATTACTTTTTTAACAGTACATGTATTAACAGCGGCAATTAGTGCTTTTTTATATTTATCAGGAAAACCATCTGGCAAACTGATCTCAATAGAGAATAACTTTTTCCCGTTATCGTCAACATTTTCATTATTTTGTTTAAGAGTCATACCTTCGGTAGAAATATCACGTTGCTCGCAAAATTTACGAGCATAAAATCCGGCGCATAAAACCATACTTACTAAAAAGTAATCAAATGGTTCGGGATGTTCTGCATTACCACCTGCAGCAACACTTTGATCGCTTACTACTTCTAAATCGCCAAATTTTGCGCTTTGCTTTTGACCTTCTAACATTGAAACTGAAATTTCCATTGCTACTCCTTATATAACCAATGTTTTGGTTAAAATAGTTACTTATTTATTAATATGGTTACGTTTACTTTTTGCTAGTAAAGAATTCTAATAGCTATATCTCTGTTATAAAAAAGTCATAGCTGTTAGTAGGAAAAATACTTGCTAAAAAATCTGATTATTTACACGTGTGATTATGAGCCGAATAATAATTCAAAAAATCCCGGTGGTTCATGTAACTCATGATACTTTTTACGTAAGTTATCTATATTTTTCAAAGATGATTTTGCTTCAGTAAGTCCCTGCTCGTTAGCTGATTTTTTAGCAAGCTCTGCTTGAGCAATCACTTTATCAAGACCTTGTAATGATTGTTCAGGCTTTTTGTAAAATTTAGCGGTTTTACTTACTTTAACCAGCTTAATAAACTCGTCTATTGCTGTATTGAACGTAGTAAGATCCGTTGCTTGTACTGCTTGTTTATAGGCAAGACCTGTATTTTTCATGTTTATTTCAAGATCAACGGGCTGATTTGAAAATGCTAATGAACTAAATAGCAGCGTAATAAATATAAATAAAAATTTCATAAACAACCTTATAAATTAAAGACAGCTAATTGTATCAATTATACAAAGGAAAGTACGATGCAAACATTGCTTTTTAACTGTAAAGGGGCTTTACAGTTAAAGTATGAATAGAAAATTATTTTATTGAGATATTATTTATCTTAATATTTCATTTGAGTATATAACAACCTTTGCCCCTCTAAAACGCAACATTAACATGAAATACAATCCCCTTTTTAGAAACAGTTAATTAAGTCATCAATTAACCCCCCATATAATTACCGTAAATTCATGAAGATAACAAAAACAAAAATAAACATAGCATTTACATGTTGATAAAAACAAAACCATAACGTTAACTATTACAATTTTAAGTCATTGTTTTAATTGAATTTTAACAAGTTATTTTATCGCTTTTATTTGTAGGATCAACGAAAATTAATTACCCCAGTCAAATTAAGTGTTAAATCTAGGTACGTAATGTAAATTTTATAGTCAAATAACTATTAACATGAAAATTATGTTGCAAGTAATTTTAAAAACAAACGATTCATCTAGGGGATAACATGAAATCTTACAACAAAATCTCAAGCAGTATAAAAACGGCGCTGTGTTTAAGCGCTATTGGTTTATCACACACAGCTATTGCAGCAGACGCAGATACTCAAAAAATAGAACGTGTACAAGTAACAGGCTCTAAAATAAGCCGCGTAGGAGCTATTGCTCCGGCACCAGTAACTGTAATTACTGGTGAGCAATTACTTAATACAGGTGCAGTAAATATTGGTGAGGCACTAAATAAACTGCCGGCTTTAGGTAATACTTACTCGCTTGCAAACTCAGGTCGCTTTATTGGTACTGCAGGTCTAAATATTCTTGATTTACGTAATATGGGTACCGACCGTACGCTTGTACTTGTAAATGGTAAGCGCCATGTATCAAGCTCTGCAGGTTCTCAAGCTGTTGATACAAACACCATTCCTAGCGTATGGGTTGAGCGCGTAGAAATAGTAACCGGTGGTGCGTCTGCTGTTTACGGTGCTGATGCTGTAACAGGTGTTGTTAACTTTATACTTAAAGATAACATTGAAGGCTTAGATTTTACCGCCACTAAAGGTGTTTCAGACTTAAGCGATTACAATAATGAGAAAGTAACGTTCTCGTACGGTTCTAATTTTGATAGTGGTCGTGGTAATGCTGCGTTTGCAGTTGAATACTCAGCTCAAGAGTCTTTAAATGCATTAGATCATCCATGGACTGATGGGTCATATTCAAGCTTACGAAACCAAGCACAAAATGATTCAAATAAAGACGATCCTAATTTTCCTGATAAAATATATACACCAAATGCAGGTTACTACGCGTTAAATAATGCGGGTGTGTTTGATTTAGGTAATGGTTTTGTTAATACCTTTAATTCTGACGGCTCTCACCGTGATATTTATACTGGTAATAATGTTGATGGTTTATTATGTGCCGATTGTGACTCATTTAATCTAGCTCAATTTGACGAGATTCAACCTAAATTTGAACGTTACAATGTAAACTTTAAAGTTAATTACGATGTGACTGACGATCTTAATGCATACTTTGAAGCTAAATACGTAAACAGTGAAGGCGAAAGTATTGGTCAACCTGCATTCTTTTTCTTTGATCCTGACAATAGCATTAAAATTGATAATGCTTACTTAGATCCGAGTGTAAAAGCTCTTATGGAAGCAGCTGACGACGGTAAAGGCGTTGAATCAATTAGCCTTAACCGAATGATGACTGACTTAGGTCGTCGTATCGAGAATAATACGCGCGAAACTACTCGCTTTGTAGCAGGCCTTAAAGGCACTGTGTTTAGTGATTGGGATTTAGATGCGTCAATAGTGCGTGGTCAAACTGATTTAGAGCGCGTAAATGGCGCAAACATGATAACAGCTAACTACTTTAATGCACTCGATGCAGTTAAAGACGATAGCGGTAATATTGTTTGTCGTAGCGAAGCTGCTCAAGCACAAGGCTGTGTACCAGTAAATATTATGGGCTTTGGCGCACCTAGTGATGCAGCAATTGACTACATTAATACAGTATCAACTGGCACATCAGAAATAACTCAAACTGTAGTATCTGCGTCTCTTGCCAATGGTGCTTTATTTGAACTACCTGCAGGTTACGTTGGTGTTGCTTTTGGTGCTGAATACCGTAAAGAAGAAAGTGAAACAAAAGAACCTGATAATGCTGAAGGTACGTTCTTTAATGCACTTGGTGAAGATAAAGGTGACTTTGATGTAAAAGAAATTTTTACAGAGGTATCTGTTCCACTACTCTCAGATATGCCATTTGTTCAAGATTTAGTATTTGATGCAGCTGTACGATATGCTGACTACAGTACAATTGGTGATGCAACTAGCTGGAAATTAGGTCTTGATTGGAGTCTAAACAACGAGTTACGTTTTCGTCTAACTC
This sequence comes from Pseudoalteromonas sp. Z9A5, assembly GCF_011378875.1. NCBI lineage: Bacteria > Pseudomonadati > Pseudomonadota > Gammaproteobacteria > Alteromonadales > Pseudoalteromonadaceae > Pseudoalteromonas > Pseudoalteromonas sp. Z9A5. The sequence continues at coordinate 18,142 of NZ_WTLC01000008.1, read as the reverse complement.
AATCAGAAGCACTAAGAGCACCTAATATTGGTGAAATTTTTGGTGCACCAAGTCAAACTTTCTATGATGTTGACGATCCTTGTCAGGCTGATAACTTAAACGACTTACAAAACAGCAGTACACGTCGTACAAACTGTGCTGCACTAGGTGTACCTACAGGGTTTGATTCAGATTATGACTCACAAACACTTGAAGGTTTAAGCAGTGGTAATCGTGAAGTTAAAGGCGAAGAGTCAACAAGTACTACAATCGGTTTAGTGTACCAACCAGAATTTATAGAAAATTCAACACTAACTATCGATTACTGGAAAATTGAAATTGAAGATGCAATTGACTATATTAGTGCGCAGGATATTTTAGATCGCTGTGTAGATAGCGGCTCAGGTATTTCTAATCAATACTGTAGTTTAATTACCCGTGATGCTAATAGTGAAATATCATTAATACAAAATTCAGCACTTAACGTTGCTGGTCAAGAAGCATCTGGTATCGATTTTGAATTAGGTTACGATTTTGATGCATTAGGGGGTAGCTTTAGAACGAACCTCATAGGTACATACTTGATTGAGCGAAAAGAATTCCCGTTCCAAGATGAACCTAGTGACTATATAGAAAACGCAGGTGTTACAGGTGAAGCACAATGGCAAGCTAACTTAAATCTTGAATATAGCTACGAGAATTTATATACAACATTCAGTACGCGTTATATTGAAGAAGTAAGCTTATACACAGATCAAGAATTAAGTGATAACCCTAACCCAAATAGCTTAACTAGCTATGGTACTTACGTTATTTCAGATATGACAGTAGGTTATAACTTTGATAATGGTGTTGGCTTAAAAGTAGGCGTAGATAACTTATTCAATCGTGGGCTGCCTTTTGGTACGCGCGGAGATGGAGAAGGTTCTGCTAGCTACGATAATATAGGTCGTTTTGGCTATATTACTTTCTCATATAGTATGTAAGTTTAATTTATAGTAAAAGGCTCATAAATTGAGCCTTTTTTATGTGTGTCACTCTATTTAGTGACGATTAAATAAATTTTTTATGCATATTTTCACCCAATAAAATGAAATATATTCATATTCCGCATTGTTTATTTTAAATCCCCTAATTAATATGGATTATTTAGCGATTATAAAAAGAGCTATATTTTACACTTAATAAACTTAATTGAGTGATAAAAGATCAGCTATAACGATTAAGTTAGTTACGTATAAAAAAAGTAAATAAATACCATAGCGTTAAAATAAACAATCCTGCTAAATAACGACCTAAACATATATAAAAATCCATCATAACGTTCGCTTCTCAAGCAACAAGTTTAAACCCCACTTTATTAAGGGCTAATACAAAGCCAATTACAATTGCAATAATTGCATCAATAAAAAACAGGTTAAAAATAAATATCCTTAATATTCATTAACATTCGTTAAATTAACGTACTTTTATTCATTATTTCACCGTGCCATAATTGCGCCTTAAATAATAAAATGAATTATAAATAGCGCTATTTATTGTGTTTTAAACACTTTATTTAGTCTATTTGGTTGCACTAAAATAACCGCTCTTGGGAAAACAATGAAACATTCTTTAATTTGTAATAGCATTAAATTTGCTCTAATTACAGCTGCTGCAACAGCTAGTAATTCTGTACTTGCTCAAGATGAGCAAGCAATAACTAAAATTGAACGCGTAGAAGTAACTGGCTCACGTATTTTACGCGAAGGCGCAATAGCACCTGCACCGGTTACAGTGATCACCGGCGAACAGCTTATGAATACTGGCGCTGTTAATATTGGTGAAGCCCTAAATAATTTACCAGCATTGGGTAATACTTACTCTTTAGCTAATTCGGGTCGCTCTATTGGTACTGCAGGATTGAATCTGCTTGATTTACGTAATATGGGCACAGACCGAACACTTGTGCTTGTTAATGGTAAACGTCATGTGTCTAGTTCAGCTGGCTCTCAGGCAGTAGATACGAATACAATCCCAAGCGTTTGGGTTGAGCGAGTTGAAATAATTACCGGTGGTGCATCTGCTGTATACGGTGCTGATGCGGTAACTGGTGTTGTTAACTTTATTCTAAAAGATAACATTGAAGGGATGGACTTTAGCGTTACTCGTGGTTTTGCCGATCTAAGCAGCTACAATAACGAAAAAGTATCTTTCTCATACGGCTCTAATTTCGATAATGGTCGTGGTAATGCTGCATTTGCAGTGGAATATTCTGGTCAAGATTCATTAAATGCACTTGATCATCCATGGACAAGTACATCATTTAGTAGTTTACGTAATACAGCTCAAACAGACGCAAATAAAGATGACATTAATTTCCCTGATAAAATTTTAACTCCTAATGCAGGCTATTATGCAATTAATGATGCTGGCGTTTACGCATTAGAAGATGGCTTTACAAATAGCTTTAACCCTGACAGCTCATCTCGTAATTTATACTTAGGCAATAATGTAGATGGCTTACTTTGCGCTGAGTGTGACTACTTTAACCTTGGTCAGTATGAAGAAGTTCAACCAGAGTTTAAACGCTACAATGTTAACTTTAAAACAAATTACGATATTACCGACGACTTAAACGTTTACTTTGATGCTAAATACGTAAACAGCCAAGGTGAAAGCATAGGTCAACCTGCATTCTTTTTCTATGACGATGAAAATAGCATTAAAATTGATAATGCCTACTTAGCACCTGATATTAAAGCCCGTATGGAAAGCGAAGGTGTAGAGTCAATTATGATTAATCGTATGATGTCTGATTTAGGGCGTCGTATAGAAAACAACACACGTGAAACAACCCGCTTTGTTACCGGTTTAAAAGGCACTGTTTTTAAAGACTGGGAATTAGATACCTCAATAGTATACGGTCAAACAGATCTAGAGCGTGAAAACGGCGCTAACATGATTTTAGCTAACTACTTTAATGCGCTTGATGCCGTTGAAGATACAAATGGCAACATTGTGTGTCGTAGTGCTGCAGCACAAGCAGAAGGCTGTGTACCAGTAAATATTATGGGTAATGGTGCACCAACACAAGACGCTATTAATTATATTAATACAGTGTCAATTGGTACTTCTACAATTAAACAAACTGTCGTTTCTGCATCACTTGCAAACGGCGCTATTTTTGAGCTACCAGCTGGCTATGTTGGTGTTGCTTTTGGTGCTGAATACCGTAAAGAAGAAAGCGAAACAAAAGAGCCTGATAACGCAGAAGGTACGTTCTTTAATGCATTAGGCGAAGATGAAGGCTCATTTAACGTACGCGAAGTGTTTTTTGAAACATCAATGCCTATATTAACTGACCTACCATTTATTCAAGATTTAGTCTTTGATACTGCAGTGCGTCATGCTGACTACAGCACTATTGGGGAAGCAACAAGTTGGAAGTTAGGACTTGATTGGACAGTTAATGACGAACTACGTGTTCGTGTTACGCAATCTGCAGCACTTCGCGCGCCTAATATAGGCGAAGTATTTGGTGCTCCAAGCCAAACTTTCTATAATATTGATGATCCTTGTCGCTCAGAAAATCTTAACGATTTACAAAATGGCTCTACTCGTCGTGCTAATTGTGCAGCATTAAACGTCGCAACCGACTTTAACTCTGACTATGATTCGGCAAGTATCGATGGCTTACAAAGCGGTAACCGAGATGTTAAAGGTGAAGAATCAACCAGTACAACTGTGGGTATTGTTTACCAACCTGAGTTTTTAGAGAACGCTGTACTTACAATAGATTACTGGAAAATTGAACTCGATGATGCAATTGATACAATTGATGCTCAAGATATTCTTGATCGTTGTGTAGATAGCACAACCGGTGTTAATAACCAATATTGTAACCTTATTACACGCGATGCCAATGGCGAAATTTCACTAATTCAAAATTCAGTACTAAATGTTGCCGGTCAAGAAGCATCAGGTATCGATTTCGAACTAGGCTACGATTTTGACGCACTTGAAGGTAGCTTTAAAACACGCTTAATAGGTACTTACTTAATTGAACGTAAAGACTTCCCTTTCCAAGATGATCCTTCGAGTTATATTGAAGCAGCCGGTACTTCTGGTGAAGCAAAATGGCAGACAAACCTATCTGTGAACTACACGTATGATCGTTTTTTCTCTACGTTTGAAACACGCTTTTTGAGTGAAGTAGAGCTATACACAAATTTCTCACTTGATAGCAACCCTAATCCAAGCAGTCAAATGTCTTACGGTAAATATTTTATAACCGATATTACTGTTGGCTATAGCTTTGATAGCGGTGTTGCCGTTAAATTTGGTGTTGATAACGTATTTAATCGCGAGTTACCTTACGGTACGAGTGGAACAGGCGAAAAGAGCGCAAGTTACGACAACATTGGTCGTTTTGGCTATGTTAGCCTCTCATATAAACTTTAATTTAAAGTAATTAATAGTTTTTAGTTAAAAAAATGCCAGTTGATTAAACAAACTGGCATTTTTATATATACGTTAAGCTATTTTATATTACTTAACCACACACTTTGATATGGCTCCATTTCAATAGTGAGCTGCCCTTCTTCTATCAGTTTATCAGCAATTAAATCAAACCACTGCTGTGTATCTATTAAGTTTAAATCAGCTAACTTAAGTGTTTCAGGCTTATCACTAATATTGTAAACACAAAATACACTTTGTTGTCTGTCGATACTTTGGCGCCAAAAACCAAACAAACCTCCCGCTAAGTGCAGTGTAAACTGCGTTGCATTTGGATGAAATGCACTTTGCTTTTTGCGTACCCCCAATAACGATTTAATACCGTTAAATACTTTATGATGATGGCTGTATTTTTCACTGATCGCAGCTAATAGTTTAGATTCTTGCCAACGATGACGGTTAATAGCCCTGTTATGCTGTGAGTTTTCAAAACGCTCATAATCGTTTGTTGTGCCTAATAAACTATGAATATACAAACCTGGTATGCCTTCAAGCGCAAACATAATTGCATGAGCACACATAAATCGCTCAAGCCCAAACTTATCAGGCCCATTGTGCGTACCTTGTAGCGCATCAAATAATGCAATATTGAGTTCATAAGGCGTATGCGTGCCATCGTTACTAGTACGCATAGATACCCGACCACCAAACTGCATAGTGGTTGTAACTAAAGAAGCCACTTCGCTTGGCTGTAGTAATCCCTCAATTGGACGAAGCCCTACCCCATCATGCGATGCAATAAAGTTAAAATAAGCGGTGCCATTTTGTGCAGGCGGCATGCTCATCATCCAATGTTTAAGGGCGGTGCTATCACCACTTAATAATGTATGTAGTAATAATGGCGGCAGTGCAAAATTATAAATAGCATGCGCTTCATTTGCGTTACCAAAATACGATAGGTTTTCTTGATTTGGGATATTTGTTTCGGTAATTATAACCACGCTTGGCTCTACGTGCTCAATAAGCGTGCGCATTAATCTAACAGCTTCGTGTGTTTGCGGTAAGTTAATACAATTTGTATTTAGTTGCTTCCATAAAAAAGCAACAGCATCGAGTCTAAATAAGCGCACACCATTATCTAAATAATGGCGAATAATACCCACAAACTCTTTTAGAACATCAGGGTTTGCAAAATCAAAATCAACTTGATCATGGCTAAATGTACACCATACATGCTTTTCGCCGCTAGGCGTGTTCACAGTATGTAAAAGCGATGATGTGCGTGGACGCACTACTTGGCTTAAGTCATCATTTAAACTGGCTGTTTTAAAGTAATCTTTACCTGGGTGTAAATCGTTTAAAAAGTTTTCAAACCATATACTTCTGCTCGAACAATGATTAATAACTAGATCAGCCATTAGCTTTACGTCTTTGGCTATATTTTTAATGTCTTGCCAGTCACCTAAAGACTCGTTTACTTGCGCATAGTTCATTACCGCAAAGCCTTCATCAGAGCTGTACGGATAAAAGGGAAGTATATGCAGAGCATTAAGTTGCATATCACATTGCTCTTTTATAAACCTATGCAATGTTTTGAGCGGTGCTTCAATTGGGCTTGATACTGCAAATTCGCTATCATCATGCTTAATAATTGAGTCGCCATACGCAATTAAAACAATATCTTGTTCATCCCACCGATTTGTATGCGGTGTAGGGTCACGCAGTGGACTGCTACCTAAAATAATTTTAATCAGTTGCTGAGCAAGCTCAGTAATAGGTAAAGGTAGTTCAACATCGTCATAAATTATCCGAAGATGATGCTCAACCTGTTGTAAAAATAATTCGTTAACTGTACTCACATGCGCCCCTTTTTATTTTTAATTACTTAACCTGACCTCAGGTTACTTATTTTTGGGTTAGCTATATTCTTCGTTATCAAGCTCTACCGCTTCTTTTAAGCGTTCAAGCACGTCTGGCATTGCTGATACAACACGGTTCCAACTTGGCACAAATGGCGCTTCCATCGGGTTGTCTAAAAAGTGTTGACCTGCATTCATAATATTTTGTGCAAACATTTCTACTGCTTTTTCCTCTTGGTGCACATCAAGCGTTAAACCATTCATTATTGCGTCGTTGTGGTAGGTTTCTATAAAGTCTAACCCAATACGGTAATAGGTAGCTTTAAGCGAACGTATTGTTTCACTGGTAAACGTAACACCTTGCGTTGCTAGCTTTCTAAATAATGCTTTGGTGATATCAATCGACATTTTAGATAACCCAGCACTTTGGTCGTCAAGCGATAGTTCTTGATGTTTATGATCGTAGTTATCGGCTATATCTACTTGGCATAATCGGTTATGCGAGTAGTTACGGTACATCTCGCTTAATACGCCAATTTCTAATCCCCAATCGCTTGGAATACGAATATCGTTTAGTACGTCACGTCTAAACGAAAACTCACCCGCTAATGGGTATCTAAACGAGTCCATGTATTCTAAGTAGTCGCGGTTACCTAATATTGTTTTAAATGAACGCAGTAATGGCGTAACTAATAAACGTGATACACGACCATTAATTTTTCCATTTGCTGTACGCGGGTAAAAGCCTTTGCAGAACTCATAGTTAAAACGAGGATGCGCCACTGGGTAAATTAGCTTAGCAAGTAAGCTCCTATCGTAGGTTAAAATATCGCAATCGTGCAATGCTATAGACTCTACTTCCGCCGTTGCTAGCTTATAACCCATGCAATACCAAACGTTTCTGCCTTTACCAAGCTCTCGTGGTGCAACGCCAAGTTCTTGTAGTTCTTTATCGAGTGCTTGCAAGCGAGGACCGTCGTTCCATAATACTTTATGATTTTGATTTAGTTCTTTAAAAAAGCTGAGCGCATGTCGATACTGTGCTTCATCTGCCCTGTCGAGGCCAATTGTAATTTGCGATAAGTAAGGTACTTCGCGTAATTCGCTTACTATATTTTTAAGTGCAGAGCCCTCCAGTTCGCTATATAGCGAAGGCAATATAAGCCCCATTGGACGCTGCTTACTGAACCCTAATAATTCTTTTTCTAGGTCTTCAATTGGTCGGTCAGCAATATTATGTAATGTAGTAATTACGCCATTTTGATAAAAATCAGCCATGAGATATTTTCTCCTCAGTAATACTTAAAATACTATTTATACAAGGCAGTGATGTTATTTCCTCAACCCAACCCAGTGGTGCTGGTGATTGTGAATATCGCGCCTTGTTATGTGACAATTTAACCGGCTTTTTACTCGCCGGATTTGCAATAATAATGGCAATATTTGCTTGCTCTAACATTTGCTTATCGTTATCGCTATCGCCCAATGCTATAACTGTGAGAGGCTTTCTAAAATGATGGGTAAACTGTTTAACTAACCACTGCTGTGCAGCGCTTTTGTCTGTATTTTTGGCAATATGAATAAACCGACCACCTATTTTTATATCGTAACCAAGCGCTTTAACATCTTGTACAAAGGTGTTTAGTAAGTTATCGCTGCCATACCAATAAAGTGGGTCTGAATAATCTCGTGTTTGTGCACGCTTTGCTTGTGCATCGGTTAATCCTGTAAGCTCAGATATTTGCTCGCTTGTTAAGTTACTAAATAATTTATAATGAGCCTTATACTGTGTATCAAGTGACTCTAAATCGCCCAGTAAGCTCGATAAAGGCTTAGCAAGTGCAAAACACCAGTACTCACCCACTTTTTTACAACCAATAGGTTTTAGTTCAAAGTAGTTTTCAGGTATGTAAACTGCCGCGCCATTTTCAACAATAAAAGGTTGTTGAATACTTAACTCATTTTTTATTTCAGCTACTTCACAAAACGTTTTGCTCGTATTAAATACCACAGGAATGTGAGCACTTTGCAATTGTTGTAATAACTCACTCACATTACTGGTATTGTAATCAGCATGGTCGAGCAAAGTACCGTCAAGATCAGTAAAAATAATAGGTTGAAGAGTATCGTCACTAATTAAATGCATGCCACTTATATCGCGATTGCTATCGAGTTCTATAAGTGCGTTTGCTTTGCTACTTAAAGTGTTTAAATTTTCTCGTGTAATACGCTCAAAATGAGAAATAAACCACACTAACTGCTCGTTAGTCATGGTGCCTGTACCCGCACCCTTTTTAGCAATTAGTTTTTGTTCTTGCTCTTGTCGCCATGTAAACACATCACCAAAGCTTGGGGCTTTGAGCATAACGGTATAATCAATTTTATTAAAAATTGCTTTATACTCATTGGCCAAACAGCTGTTTATACAACGGCGCCAAACGCCTTCTTTATCATCAAACTGCTCTAATTCGTTAAGTGGCTCACTCAGTGAAAATAATGGTTGCGGCTCACTGCCTACACACCACCCTTCTAAAATAACAATATCGACAGGCGCTGAGTTAGTTAGCCATTCATTTTTAGGTATGCAATCATCAATATGTTTATTAAAACTAGGTAAAGGCACATTTATTTCACCCGCTAATAACTGCGAAATTGTGCTACTCATTAACTCGGTATCGTGTGTACCGGGTACACCACGAGTCGCAAATAAAGGGTGAACATCTTCAGCTAACTGTTTACGCGCCTGTTTAGTTAAATAAAAATCATCTATCGACAGCGCAACGCTGTTTAGTGCCGTATTTTTTGAAAACCACGTTACTAAAAAATCAGCTAACGTGCTCTTTCCAGAGCCTTGGCAGCCATTTATAGCAACAAAAATAGGAGTTGATGTTTTTTTTGATTCGAGAATGTCATGCGCAAGTGGAACAAAATATTGCTCACTCAAATATTGATACTTTAAAGGCAGTTGGTGCTTTGCTAAAAACGGGGTTATATCCACAATATTGGCCTCTGACATAGTAACTCCTTGCATATAATGCGTTCTGTAGGGTTAAATGCAGGTACTAGACCAATATTATTTTTGTATATTTTTTAATGAGTTAAAAAAATAGCGCATTTGAAATGCGCTATTATGGTGCAAACTAATTAGCTAATGTGCAAAATTAAGCGGTCTCAGACTCTGCTTTTGGTAATACTAAGTTAAGTATAATACCTAAAATAGCGCATAAGCTTACGCCTTCTAAACTAAATTGGCTGCCACCAATATGCATACCACCAATACCACACACTAAAATAAGCGCGACAATACTTAAATTACGCGGTGCAGTTAAATCATCACCCGACTTAACAAGTGTATTTAAACCAACAACGGCAATAGATCCAAAAAGTAAAATCATAATACCGCCCATTACAGGTACTGGTATTGTTTGTAGCCCTGCGCCCATTTTAGCTATAAATGCCAAGGCAATAGCAATAATTGCAGTCCACATCATTACTTTAGGATTAAAGTTTTTAGTTAACATAACCGCACCTGTTACCTCTGAATAAGTGGTATTAGGTGGTCCGCCAAGTAATGAGGCTGCTGATGTGGCTAAGCCATCTCCAAATAAAGTGCGGTGAAGCCCAGGCTTTTTCAAAAAGTCTTTATTGGTTACTTGGCTAATAGCCATCATATCGCCAATGTGTTCAATTGCAGGCGCAATAGCAACAGGCACCATAAATAAAATAGCCTGCCATTTAAATTCTGGTAACGTAAAGTTAGGTACAGCTAACCACTGTGCATTCGTTACAGCGTCAAATTGCACAACACCTAAACCAAGCGATAAGCTATAACCCGCTACAACACCTGCCAATATAGGAATAAGCTTAAATACGCCCTTTCCCCACACTGCAAAAATAAGCGTAACCACTAACGAAAACATCGAAATAAAAATAGCGCTGTTGTAATCAATTAATTGCAAGCTCCCATCGCCGCTTTTACCCATTGCCATATTTACAGCAACTGGCGCAAGCGCTAAACCAATAACCATAATCACAGGTCCAACTACAACTGGTGGTAAAATGTGATGAAGCATTGCCACGCCTTTATATTTTACTAATAAGCTCAACAGCATATACGCAAAGCCTGCCGCCATTAAGCCTCCCATAGTGGCGGGCACTCCCCACATTTGTACGGCAGCAATTATAGGTGCAATAAAAGCAAATGAAGAGGCTAAAAATATAGGCACTTGACCTTTAGTCACTACCTGAAACAACAAAGTACCAAACCCTGCTGTAAACAATGCCACACTCGGATCGAGCCCAGTTAATAGCGGCACAAGTACCAACGCACCAAACGCTACAAACAGCATTTGTGCACCGGTTAAAATAGTTTTTATCGAAAAAGTGGCATTATTTTGCACTTAAAGCTCCTAAACTGTACCAAATATTTTATCGCCTGCATCGCCTAAACCAGGCACTATATAACCTTTTTCATTTAAGTGACTGTCTACTGATGCAGTAAATATTTCTACGTCTGGGTGAGCTTCAAGTGTTTTAGCAACACCTTCTGGTGCAGCTACAAGTATGATTACTTTAATTTCTTTACAGCCTGCTTTTTTAAGCATGTCGATAGTAGCAATCATTGAGCCACCCGTTGCAAGCATAGGGTCAATAACTAAGCTTAATCGCTCATCAATATTACCAACTAGCTTTTCAAAATATGGGATTGGCTCTAATGTTTCTTCGTTACGTTGAAGCCCAACAACACTTACTTTTGCAGCCGGTAATAATTGCATTACGCCGTCCATCATTCCAAGGCCTGCACGTAAAATTGGCACTACCGTAATTTTTTTACCTTTAATATGCTGCACATTTAATTTGTTGCCATCCCAACTGGTAATTTCGTTGTCTTCAAGCGGAAGGTTTTTGGTAGCTTCGTAGGTTAATAATGTACCTACTTCAGAACACAATTCACGAAAGCTTTTAGTACTAATGCCATGCGCGCGCATTAAGCCAAGTTTATGTTGAACAAGAGGGTGAGTAATAACGTGAATAGCCATGATATAAACCTACTGATACAAGAATTTGCAGTATTTTATATTAAAAAAGGTCTTTTGACCTGCAGTTTTAAAGAGATTTTCATACATCGTGCCAAAATATATTGTTTTGCTTGATATTTATGCAAGAGACTAACAAAGCTTGTTTATTAAATGTTACTCGCTAACCAGTTTTTTACCTGCTTAAGCATATAGCTATTAACTTTATAATGCTCAGGACTCCAGCCAGCTAAAAATCGATAAAAATCAGCCCAAGCAGCAGACCACAAACCAAGCCAATCATTAGCTATTTTATCAGCAGGTGCTTTTGGGTGATAAGTAGTAATAGCCGCTTTTAAATTATCAAAATAATATGCAAGATATTCATCCGCACATTCATATAATTGTGCATCACTTAAACAACTGGTCATAAAATACATCACATCAATTATTCCGCTACCGGCACCTATATACTGAAAATCGTAGCCACGTATTTCACCACACTCACTAGCTGCAAAGTTGGCTAGTTTAGCATCGCCATGAATAAGCGTTTTGTACTCACAATTTTGTAACTGCTTATCTATTTTAAGCGCAGCGTGTTTAATATCGGACTTTTTATCATCTGCTGCTTTAAGTTTATTAAACTCATCAGGGCGTGTGCTTAAATGCCAATAATTACCTTGCTGCCATAACCCATCAGCGGGCTTATTTAAGTTAAACGCATGAAAGTGTGCAAGCCATTTTAATATAGCTTTAACATGTTGCTGCCCTGCTTGACTAAACCCATGTTTGGTAAAGTCTTTAAACACCAATGCGTATTCATCATCTTTATTAATAGCGCTTATACAGTCAATACTTTGCGCATGTTTTGGTAAATGCTGGCTATAAAGCTTATAAAAAGTGTATTCAACGTTATAGGAGTACTGCTTTCTTTTAAGTGCAACTTCGCTTTGTTTAATTTTAGGATGATTTATATAGCTGGGGATTTTAATCGCCTTAATAACGCATAGCTCATTATCAAGCTGGCACTGCACAATACTGCCACAGCCACTCCAAAGCGATGTTAGTGTATCGCCAATTTCAATTTGCTTAAAATGAGGTAGTAATAAAGGGATATAAAAGATCATGGGCATATCAAAAATGAGTTTGTTTCAAGTGATTTAACGCAGGTTAATGCTTTTAAAGTAGCTCTACAACAACAGATTAATGAATAAGCCAAACCAATTCAAAATAAAATATTCTAGGTAATAGACTTAGTGTATAGATATCCTATTCGCCATTTAAAATATGGCTATAGTAAAATGCCATAGATAAACAATAACTTAACTATAGACACACAATATACATATAGGTTACTCTCCCGCCGATTTTTATCGGCGGCTGCATTTAAACAACTCCGTAAGTGATTGTTCATTGTTGGGTTTTCAATTACAACAACCGTGTCTCATAAATTATTTTTATGACGCTTTTTTAACTACATTTTAAAATATAAAATAGGAAAAATAATGAAAAAAACATTCCAAGGAACTTTACTTTTATCATCGCTAATATTAGGTTCGCATGCGTATGCAAACGAGCAGGTACCCGTTCAAGAAAAACACTGGAGCATAGGAGCTGGTGCTTATGCTTTTTCATTGGTTAATGATAATAGCTCAAGTGAAGACTTAGATTTTAGTGGTTTTAACATAGCAGCAGGTTACGCAGTTAATAATCATTTTCAAATTAGAGGCACCTATTTTTCATTAGAAAATGATGACTTTTCAAATATAGAAAGTGATGGCTTCGACCTAATGGCTTATGGTGGAGTTGGCTTTTCTAAAAAAGGCTTTAGAGGCTATGGTGGTGCAGGTTTCTTCTCTGACAAGTGGAGTGCTCGAGGTGAGAATGAAACCATGTCTGGCTTCCAGCTTGGTGGTGGTTTAGGTTATAATTGGGGTCCTACTGCGTTAGATTTTGTTTTAACATTACGTCAAGCTGATGAATATGAAGATTTTATGTTTCAATCAGGCACCTATGTTGCGGCATCTGGTAACCTAACTATCTCTTATTTGTTTTAAACACATAAAAAAGCCCCCGCTTGTTTTTACACAAGCGAGGCCCACACTAATTGTTTTCTCATCTATAAAAGCACCGACGCTAGACAGCCTGCCTCATTACTGCCTAGCTTAGCTGTTTTTAGCGACCAGTTTAAATGCTTTGTCTATTTTTCCGGATTGTAACATGCTTAATAAGGCCAAAAGCATTAACACTATTGTTAAAAGTCCAGCGATGAACGCCCAAAATATATTAATAAAACCGAGGTTGTGGACTAACCAACTGTTGTTAGAATAAATAGTAAAAATAACAGTAATTGGGAAAATGTTAATGAGTGAAAATAAAATATAGAAAAAGAAAAACTTTAAATTTTGTAAGTAAAAGTCAATTCTTAACACTGTAAATTTACGGTATTTAGATTTTAGAACAAGTGTTTTACCAGTTCTAGATACCTTTAAAAACTGTCTTCCCTTTAAAAATAATAGAACAGCTTCTGAAGGTGATTCGTAATTTAACAATGCCTTTACTTCATTGAATGAAAAAAACGACCGAAAACGGCTGAAAAAGCTTGTTCAGTTAAAAATTTATGACGAGAATTCGGTTTATTAACATTAAATTTTAGAATGTTATTTATGAGTTCTATTTTTTGAAAACTTACTTTTTTTATTTTCTAAATATTGAGAAAATATAAACCGGATAGCTGCAAAAATAGCAGATAAAATTATGATTCCCAATATCACCTGAGGATAACTTTTAGCGATCTCATTCATAATTGGTAACTCCTAAAAAGCTAATGAGGATGTAGAATAACTCCAACAGCCAAATTCAATTAAAACACGAGCTCCTTTAATTAACTCTAAGCGCTTTTAAAGCATTAGGTAATGCATTTGGAACCCATAAAACAAGCAGTTTTTCTAAAAAAGAGTAATTCTACAGCCTCAACGCCGCATTAAGCGGACTAAAATGATGGGCAGCGAAGCGGAACATAACCAACTGTTTTAGTTGCGTTTAAGTACCTTGCTAGCTTTGCAAACACAATTATAAACTTAATTTATAATGGTGTTTTCAAAGTATACGAAACCTCCATATTATTTGCGTTATGGATAATAAATTTTGCATTTTTATAAGCATAGGTACTTTCTGGTACATAATCTAAAGCAACCTCTTGAGTAAATGCTTCTCTAGCTAGTCCATCAGTGTACTCTCTATATACTAACTTTATTTGCCCCCCAGCAATGCCAGCATATGTAATAGTAGAAACAAATCCATGATTGCTAGAAGCCTGAATAACGTTAGTACTTTTATATTTTGGTAAATCATCAAAATATGCTACATATACCACACCATTAGGAGAGTTCTTAAGTGAATGTTCCCAATGCCAATAAAGCGCTGGTTTTCTTTGTTTTTCATTTGGAATGTAAATTCCACCAACGCCCTTGCGTAAATTCACATCAATAACAGTATCCTCTGCTTCATAAAACTGCCCCTCATTATCTTCAGCAATCAATCTATATAAACCTGGTTCAACAGTTACATTAAACACTTTATTTCTATGAGGTGTTTCAGCTTTAATGGGAGTGCTAATAATAACTTGCTTATGTTCAAGAAGTGGTGCCGATGATGTCATTACTTCACCAACATTTACTGCTTGTTGTACATTAGTTAGAAATACATAATTAGGGCTTATTATTCCACCAATTTTAGTTTGAACAGGAGTACTTTTACAAGCACCAAGAGTAAAGGCAATGATGAAACAGGTCGTTGTACGAAAGATCATGTTTTGGTTCCCTAGGTTTTAATCTTTATTAATAATATGACTTAGTAGATACAGTTATTTTATAAAGCTAACACTTTAGTATTTGTGCGACACGCAGTACAGATTACCTTGAAAAGGTATTGAATTTATAGAAGCTAACTAGGCATATATGGACGCTCCCTTGAAGTCAAAACGAGTTGGTTTGTAAACCTCAAAATTGATGCCTTTATTTTATTATCATGTATCTCATATCACAAACCACAGCTAACTAGACAGCCACTTTAATTAAAAAATAAAACTGTGCCATAAAATCTACTTTTTAGGTTAATTATTTACCTTTCCTACTAGGTTATTTTAATTTCATCCATTTAGTAAGTCATTAGCACCCTTAAACCTAAATTACACGCATGAGAATAACTGCATAATTACAGTTTTAATTTCTTACTAAGAAGTTTAAGTCTTATGCGAGTAGCTTTTCGCAATTACTGATATTTGCCCGCCGCTTTCTGTTTAAATTTTCACAGTAACGTGCTTGTGAGGATGGCCTGCCTACTGCACCATGAAATACACATGTAAATTGCGTGGTGAGTTTTAACCAGTTTTCTGGGGAGATACTCACTCTTTCTAGTAAAGGCAAGTGTGTACTTTCAATATACCCTCGCTTGTCTTCTCGTATACAACGTCCTGTTAATTCAACCAGTTCTAGGTACGATTTAAGCTCAAACGGGAGTCCCTTTGGCATTATTTGGCGTGGCATGCCTGCAAAGCGAAGTAGTTTTTTTGGTTGTTTGCCATCCTTTGCGTGTGTTAAACGTTCTTGGACGCTGGTATGGTCTGGCTCTTCTGGGGTGTTAGCCATTTTAGCTCTAATGGGGTTTAAATCTACATACGTCATACAGGCGGCAAGTGCAGCTTCATCTAATAATGCTTGAGACGTAAAGCGCCCCTCCCACAAAGTTGTATGGAACAACTTTGAACGCCTTAGGCGGCCCGAAGGGTGAGCGCCATGGATGGCAGCGAATAAAATCGTCCTGTGCAGTTATCTTCTTTATTCGCTCTGCGCGCAATGTTTTCATTTAATAATCGCATAAACCAGCTGATGCTTGATAAGCGCTCTCGGTATTGTTTACTGTTTGATTAAAAAAGATAAGTTCAGCTTTACTTAGCTTTTCACCCTGTATGTACTTTTGCGTCAGTACGGTGCCTTTACAGAGTTTATGCCAGCGAATAATAATCGCTTTATCATTCAGCCTATTTGCTTTTTTATCATCAATATACAGTACTAAATGGGTGTGGTTACTCATTACTGCGTAAGCGCATACATCAATACAAAATACCGTTTCTAATTCACGTAGCTTATCTTTAACCCAACCTCGTCGATGTTCGTAAGACTTACCTGTAAAGTGGTCTTCACCACACAGAAAGGCACGACGTACACAGCGTGAAATACAGTGATAATATTTTGTATCAACCAAACTTACCTGACGCTTTCTTGCAATAGCCATAAAACACCTGCTCGCTTTTTAGACTAATTGAAATTTAGTCATTAACCTTAGAAAGTGCAAATTTAGGATGGATGTCTAGTTTATTCCGTTTATTCCGCGTTATGTTTCTATTGCACCGATACCTTTCTGTGTAGCGGTTACAATTAATGCAGACTCGGCTGCAAAATTTTGCGCTCGGTCCCACACTTTTGGATGCTTTAATATTTGGTCTAATTCCGAACTAGCAATTATACGCTCTGACGATACATTAACCATTGAATCAGTCCTTTCA
The DNA here is from genome assembly GCF_011378875.1 of Pseudoalteromonas sp. Z9A5. Classification (NCBI taxonomy): domain Bacteria; kingdom Pseudomonadati; phylum Pseudomonadota; class Gammaproteobacteria; order Alteromonadales; family Pseudoalteromonadaceae; genus Pseudoalteromonas; species Pseudoalteromonas sp. Z9A5. The sequence goes on along the minus strand of NZ_WTLC01000008.1, from coordinate 1,283 downwards.
TAAAATTGCTCAATTATTTCTATATACTGACTAGCTTCTAATTTAAACAAAGAAGACAAAGCCGTTTTGTACTTTTCAGTAATAGTTAATTCAGGTCGATAGAAATGTATATCATAAATAATTTGGTATAAATCTAATTCACAATCCGATGATTCTGAAATTATTAACCTGTCAATATCGTCCACAATCACCCTGAAACATAACGCTTTTGTCAGTTGCGTTTTGGTTGGAGCGTAGTTTTGGGGTAAAGTGGCGTAGCTACCCCAAAACGAAGCGTAGACCAAAACGTCAACTGGACAAACTTGTTAAATTTCGTTGCTCTACCATTTTTCGGTAGAGGTCTATTTTTTCAATTTCTTCTTTCAGCACACCGGCAAGATGCTCTGATTGATTTTTTGTCAATATTTCGCTTTCGTCGTTTGCCAGATATGATTCCAGAAACCTATTAAAGTCGTCCGCGCTCCACTGGCAGCGACCTTGCTCAGCTATAAGAATCGCAGAACGAAGGAAGTCACTCCAACCAACGTTACCGGATTGAAATTTGATAAATTCTACGCAAACCTCGAAAAATCCAGTTTCTGGGAATGGATACATTTCTTCAAAGTTATCATATGCCTCGCTAAGCAAGCGTTTAACGGCTGCATCTTTATCTTTCAATAAAGCAAGATCCATTATCAACTCGCAAGGCTCATCTTCTTTTAGTATAAGATCATCACAACATGAAATATATTCTTCAGGTGTGATCAAGCCTGCTGATACGATCGAAGCAAATATAACTATTTCTTTATTGCTCATACTTCCTCAGGAATTTAACGAGCCTGTAGATTAACTCGTTTTTTATTTATTTTTATTGATAAACAAACCATAGCTGAGTTCCTATTTTGGTTCAATCGATTACTGTATTTTTACGCAGCATATAAAGAAGTGTTTAGTGTTGTTTAAATTGGCGTTTTGGACGGGATTACGAGTGGTTGAGTGGCTTTTATTTAGGTTAAAAGGGCTTCCCCTTCTTAATGCATCGTGTTTTGTAGTTTTTCTATATTATGAACAAGGCAATACAGTTGCCATTGCGTATTCACTTTCGTTTGACCCCGTAAGGTCAATTTATTCATGTCCTTGTTGACTGTAATATTGCCGAACACGGGTTCAATACAGCCTAATCGCTTACTGTATTGTCGTCGTCCGATTGGGCTGTCTATTTTTACTTTCATTTTGTCTACATAGCTCAGCTTTTTGCGTGATTCATTATTTATAAACTGTACTTGTCGCCCCGTTTTAATGGG
>NZ_WTLC01000079.1:0-5540 GCF_011378875.1 Pseudoalteromonas sp. Z9A5 | reverse complement strand
TACTAGACGTCGAGGCAAGCTCACTGACTTCGATGTGATAAATGATAGCTAATCATTTATCAATGAGAGATACAAGACGTCGAGCTTGCTCACGTGAAAAGTGCAGTTTTTAATATCTGCGTCATTTTAAAAACTCCGTTTTTATCCGCAAGCAAGCTTGGCGTCTACAAGTTAAGCACACCGCTATACTTTGGCGGTAAGAGTCGAGCTTGTTCACGTGAAAAGCGCAGTTTTTAATATCTTTATTATTTTAAAAACTGCGTTTTTATACGCAAGCAAGCTTGGCGTCTACAAGTTAAACGCGCATCTACACTTTGGGTGTAGACGTAGAGCTTGCTCACGTGAAAAGCGCCGCTTTTAATCTCTTTATCATTTTAAAAACTGCGTTTTTATACGCAAGCAAGCTTGGCGTCTACAAGTTAAACGCGCAGCTTTTAATTTTTTAAAACTTACAACGTTATTTTTTATGCAGTGCTTCAATACGTGCTAGTAAGCTTGAGGTGTCGTATCTGCCGCCGCCGAGTGCTTGTACGTCGGCGTAGTATTGATCGACCGTTGCGGTCATTGGCAATGTTGCGCCGTTATTTTTAGCTTCATCGAGCGCAATGCCTAAATCTTTACGCATCCAATCTACGGCAAAACCAAACTCGTATTCCCCTGCCCACATTGTTTTGTAGCGGTTTTCCATTTGCCACGAACCGGCTGCGCCTTTAGATATTGTTTCTATTACTTTTTCACCGTCAAGCCCAGCTTGCTTGGCAAAATGTAAGCCTTCGGCTAAACCTTGCACTGCGCCAGCAATACAAATTTGATTAACCATTTTACATAATTGACCCGAACCAACGCCGCCTAACAATTGGCTAAAACGACTAAACGCTGCCATAACTGGCTGCACTTTAGCAAATACGGCTTCACTGCCACCCGCCATTACTGTTAATACACCATTTTCGGCGCCTGCTTGTCCGCCCGATACGGGAGCATCTATAAAGTCGATATTTTGTAATGCCGCTTTTGCTGCAACTTCGCGGGCTACTTCGGCAGAGGTTGTGGTGTGATCAACCAAAATAGTGTGCGGTAACATGCCAGCTAATACGCCGTCGTCGCCATACACCACAGAGCGTAAATCGTCATCGTTACCAACACACATAAATACGATGTCGGCATTGCTCGCAGCTTCGCGTGGGGTGGGTGCAAAGCTCCCTGAATGTTCTGTAGTCCACGCTTGTGCTTTAGCTTGAGTGCGGTTATAAACGCATACGCTGTGACCAGCTTTAGCTAAATGCCCCGCCATTGGGTAACCCATTACGCCTAAACCTATAAATGCGACTTTCATTGACATAAAACTGACCTATTAAACTGATAACTTAGAAACTAGACCTCGATTATGTCAACCGGTCGTTCAAAAAGCGAATGAAAATCTTTATAAAATTTCCTTACCAGGAAAGGTGAATAGGTAACCTATGGATAGTATTTATCAATTTAACGCTCCACTTTATAACAGCGAAAACTTTGCGCTGAGTCAGTTAAAAGGCAAAACAGTCCTCATTGTAAATACAGCGAGTAAGTGTAATTTTTCGGTGCAATTAAACGCGCTCGAAAAGCTTTATCAACAATATAAAAACCACGGTTTTACGGTGCTCGCGTTTCCGTGTAATCAATTTGGTCAGAATGAACCCCTTGATAACTTAGCAGTTAAAAACTTTTACAAAGAGCAATTTAATGTGTCGTTTGAGGTATTTAGCAAGGTAATGGTAAATGGACCAGAAACCCACCCGTTGTTTAATTATTTAAAATCGCATACTCGTGGTATTTCGCAAAACCGCGCTATTAAATGGAATTTCACTAAGTTTTTAATTAATTCACAAGGGCAACTTGTTGCTCGCTATGCACCGCGTACTAAGCCCGAAACACTTATACAAGTAATAGAAAATAACTTACTGCAAGCTGCTAAGTTAAGCGCTGCCAAAGGGGGTAAAAAGGTTTCGTCAAAAATACCTATGTTTACGTCGGTTAAGGCATAAATTAAAGCTTAATTTAAATCAATAAAATGTGTGTTACTAAAGCACAGTTTTATAAAGTGGTTTATTGTATTAATACTTCTTAAGCGTCGAGGCTATTACCATGAACATTGCATTTTTTAGTGCACAAAAATACGAATTGTCTTTTTTTGAACAAAGTACACGTGATTATAGTGATATAAATATTACCTATTTTGAGCAAGGGCTAAGCGATCAATCGGCTATCTTAGCAAACGGATTTGATGCCATATGCGTATTTGTTAACGACACCGTAAATGCTGCTGTTATTGAACAATTGGCAAGCCAAGGTATAAAAACTATTTTGCTGCGCTGCGCGGGCTTTAATAATGTTGATTTACCTGCAGCAAAAGCACACAAAATTAAAGTATTACGCGTCCCTGCTTACAGCCCAGAAGCCGTAGCCGAGCATTGTATTGCACTTATGCTAACGCTTAGCCGTAAAACTCATAAAGCGTACAACCGCGTACGCGAAGATAACTTTGATTTAAACGGACTACTTGGTTTTAATCTTCATAATAAAACAGTGGGCATAATTGGGTGCGGTAAAATAGGCATTGCTTTGTGCAATATATTAAATGGCTTTGGTGCAAAAGTATTAGTGTGCGACCCATACGCACAACCAGGCAATTATACAATTACCGATATAGACACATTACTGAGTCAAAGTGATGTGATTTCTTTGCATTGCCCTCTAACGGAACAAACTCATCATATAATTAACGACGAAACGTTTAGTAAAATGAAAACCGGCGTTATGTTAATTAATACGTCTCGCGGTGCATTGCTTGATAGTAACGCGTGTATAAATGCACTCAAAACTAAAAAACTAGGCTACTTAGGACTCGACGTATACGAGCAAGAGTCTGAGTTGTTTTTTAAAAATCACAGTGACGAAATAAACCAAGACGATATATTCTCGCGCTTAGTGAGCTTTAAAAATGTATTAGTGACAGGGCATCAGGGCTTTTTTACACAAGAAGCACTTACCGAAATAGCAAATACAACCGTACTTAATGCCCTTGAAGTAAGTGAAGGTAAACCTTTAACTAATGAGGTTTTATAAAGAGCTTAGCAATATCTAAATAACAGGCACAAAAAAGCGAAGTGCGTTTTAAACTCACTTCGCTTTTTTTAATCTATTTTTTAAGCTGTTTTTAGCCAAAGGCTACATTGGCAAATACCAAGGTCATTAATATTGGGCAAACAAAGCGAATGTACTGAGCAAACCAGTAATGCAAACCTGTAGTTGCTTGGTGTAGTTTATTACCACGCTGCCACATCCAACCTACCGTAATAAAGTAAAACAAGCCCATAAGCGGCAATTGGTATTGAGTAAATAACATAATGACTAAGCCAAATAACCAATCAAAATTTAATATAATCGCGCTTGCACACACAAGAACAACGGCGCTTACTGCCCATGTTGCTTTGGTGCGGCTAACGTTGTGATTTTCGACTAAAAACGCTACCGGAATTTCGGTGGTCGATATAGTTGACGTAACCGATGCGATAGACATTAATACAAAAAACAATAAACCAACTAATAAACCAATTTCGCCCATGGTGCTAAATAGCTCTGGTAAAATAGCAAAAATAAGTTGCCCTTCGCCAATCAGTTTACCGCCACTAAATACCTCTACACCGTTGTGCTGCGCCACATAAATAGCAGGAATAATAAGTAAGCCCGCTAAAAACGCGACACTGGTATCGAGTAAGGCAACACCTACTGTAAGCTTTGGTAAATTAGCATCTGGCTGTAAATACGAGCCGTAAATCATCATACAGCCTACACCTAGTGAGAGCGAAAAGAACGCTTGCCCCATTGCGGCAATAATTAAATTAGGGTCGAGTATTTGGCTAAAATCAGGAATTAAATACGCAGCAAAGCCTTCGCTTGCGCCATCTAGTGTTGCAATGTAAGCAATTAAACCAACAAGCAGCACAAGTAACAGTGGCATTAAACGGCGCGACCAGGTTTCGATTCCCGATTTAACACCTTTTAAAATAATACTAGCGGTTAAAATAAGCATAAGCGGCGTAAATACAAAATTACGCAACACTGAGTCGCTATGTAAAAACTCGCTTGCGCCTGTAAACCCAAAAAAGGTGGTTATAGGTTCAATAGCGTACGAGAGCATCCACCCAGCTACTATTGAATAAAAACTTAGCATAACAACTGCGCCCGCAAGACCTATGTAACCGGCTGCTGCGCCTACTTTACGGCTAGTGTTTTGCCATGCATCGCCCAATGCTTTTACCGGATTAGCTTGTGCTTTGTGACCTAAATAAAGTTCGGTATACAGCGCAGGAAGCGCAAGTAAAAATATAACAATAAAGTAAACCAGTAAAAATGCACCGCCACCATGGTTGGCCGCTTGCGTAGGAAAACCCCAAATATTACCTAAACCCACTGCTGCGCCAGCAGCGGCTAAAACAAAACCAAGTCGGCTTTGAAACCCATCACGCACTTGTGCCATACATCTACAAATCTGTTATTATTTTGATTATTGTGAATTAAACCATATTTCATGCCAGCTGAGTAATAAAATTGTACCCAGCCTTTATTAGTGGCGTTAACCGCTCACAATATCAGCGACTTCTTTTGCTTTAGGGCTTTTATGACTGAACACTATTTTAAAAATGCCTTGAGTATTACTTCAACTCAATTGGCAAATTTGTCTTTAGCGAGTAACAGTATTTTATTATTTAATGCTAAAACACTTGAGCTTAGTGACTTTAATTTGCCCGACTGCTTAAGCCCATTTGAGTTAACCATTATAAACCGCCGCAAAAGCCCACAAGCTAAGCAAGAGTATTTAGCGACGCGGTTATTGTTAAAACACCTTATTAAAGTAGCGCAGCCGCAACATGCGCACGTAGCCCTTAATAAAATGAGTACCGAATTTGACGAGGCAAGCTCAAAGCTGCAAATACATGTAAGTGGTGATGTTATTAATACCTGTATTTCGCACTCGCATGGTTTGGTTGGGGTCGCACTTAATTTTGATAAAAGTGAATTTGGTTTTGATATTGAAAATGTAAGCCTAAAGCGCCCGTTTGAAAAGCTCGCTAAGCATTTTTATCATCAAGATGAAATTACACTTATTACCGAGCCCACTAATACCCAAGCTCAAGCAGATACGTTTTTTAGAATTTGGACATTAAAAGAGTCACTTGCTAAAGCCACCAGCCGCCCTATTGCAAAATTACTTAGCCCCAATGTGTTTGACGAATTAAATAGTGCAAAGCTGAGTGCTAGCAGTAATAACGTTACTGTAGTTGATAGTAATAACAGCAATGTTTGTTTTGATGTAAGTGTGGTGCATAAAAAAAGCACCGACTGGCGATGCTTTTTATTAACCGACTTTGTTAAGTGATTTTGTTAAGTAACTTTATTAAGTAACTTTACTAGGGCGTGTTGATCTTTGCGGTATAAAAAACAAACAGCATGAGGATAAGGTATAATTGAATTCGCTAAAAAACGTTACACCGAACCCTCAT
>NZ_WTLC01000078.1:0-6015 GCF_011378875.1 Pseudoalteromonas sp. Z9A5 | reverse complement strand
GGTCGCATTATAGGGATAAACGAGTGAGGGTCAATACTTTATTTCAGCTTTTTGACAATTAAATGAATTTAGTATGAAAGCTATACAAATAAAGGGCTGTAGGGTTTATTCCGCCTATTAAACAACCAACATATGAGCAGTAAAACTATGTGCATACATAAAACTACAATATTAGGTGCGTTAGACTAAGCCAACTACGGTTTTTAATTGGCGTTTAATAAATTATTACGTATGCCGTTAATTAAAAATTATAATTAAAGCCTGCGTAATAGCGTCGCCCTGAATAGCTTGAGTTAAGTAATCGTGCATCTGTATCATTACCTAAACGCGTTACCGATTCCGACTTAGTTAAATTAATGACGGCAGCTGTGAAACTTAGTCCTTCGTATAAGTTAACCGACGCATTAACATCAACCTGTTCGTATGGATCTTGATATACATTTAACCCACTATTGAGCCCCAATACTGTCATCTCTCGTTTATTATATGATGCACGTATATTAAAGGCGTCACCTTCATAGTAAACAGAAGTGTTGTACTGATACTTTGCACTACCTATTAATGCCGACTGACCAAACTCTTCACCATTTACTGTTACCTCGGCCTTATTGGTTTTGTTATAGTTGTAGTTTGCGTAAAAACCAAAACCATTATCAAACGCATGCTGAATAAATACTTCTGCGCCTTTAGATACTGCATCTGTACCATTACCATTACCCACAATACTGTACGGAGCGATATTAATAATACCTGCATCTACTATATTATTTTTACCGACAAAGCTTTGCTCTACACCTATTACCAGTGGCACGACAAAGTTGTCTACTTTCTTATGAAAAAACGCCAATCCAACCGCAGAACCCTTTGCATAATAATACTCAATAGATAAATCAGCCTGCACCGATTCAAATGGCTTTAAGTTTTTATCACCGCCACTGCCGCTAAAGCCTGGTTGTTCATTAAATGCAACTCTATCATCTGCCCATTCATCCGATACAAACGTAATACGCTGCTGCGCACCTAAATCGCTGTAATCAGGACGAGACATTACTTTTGCTATTGCCCCACGAATAACTAAATCGTCAGTTGCATCCCACGCTATATTAAAGCTTGGTAGTATTTGAGTGTCTTTGTTTTTTTGAGTGACTAATTGATAGTCTTTTACAAAGCGTGCGTCACCAGTTACGGCTCGCCAGTTTCATCATTTGTGTGATCTAATTGGTAGGTATATAAGTCGGTAGATGAAGTAAATGTTTTTATTTGCACAACACGCACTCCCAAATTACCTCTTACTTCACTAAACTCAAAATCGCCTTGAATATAAAAAGCAGATATTTTCTCTTCAATGTCGTAAACAAAGTTATCTTCAATACGTGTATAAGGTACATACTCAGCAGTGACCATATCGCGGTATTTGTCCCAGTCGATGCTTGGCATTTGGTTTATTTCAAACCCGCCTACTATATTACTCTCACTTGTAAATACATTTTGAGCTAATGGCATTCCACCATTCCATTGGTAGCTGTCAAAACGCGTAATACCTTGCTTCACCCGCAGCTATATCAAAATTAGGATCTAAAAAGAAGGTATTACCAGTTTCACGATGAAGAGTTGAGTTGCGGTATTTAACACCGGTTCTAATTGTTTTTAAAAAGCCCCAATCAACATAAAAACCCATATCAGCTTGGTAGTAATCTTCCTCTAGCTCACTGCGTACAAAACTTGAGTTTGAAGAGCCCGCATCACGACCGCCTCCAATTCCATTTTGTAAGTTAGTTAATGTATTAGGGTCAATATTAAGTGATATATTATTTTGGTTGAGTGACCAGCCTGCCGTTTGAGCAGCGTTTTGCATAGCAGTGGCGTTTTCGCCCGCGTTTGAGCTTTTATATGCGGATTCCCAGCTTTCTTCTGGTCCTCCTTCTGATTTTGCATTACCCACGACAAAACGCGCTTTAAAATTATCGCCTTCATAGGTTAAGTTAAAATCAAACGTATTGGAGGTCGATTCTTCGCGCACATAACTGCCGCGCACCCACGGAAACTGCATATCAGTTTCAATACCGCTTGCCATCGCATCGTATTGCATACCAGTAACAATAGTTCCCGACTCATCAAGATTTACATCAGTTAAAAAATCAGGATTTAAAGACCACTCTGGTATATCAATCACAGATTCTGTTCTGTCTTACCCTAATGTAAAACCAAAATAATTAAAGCCAAGCTCTAAACGATTTGTTGGTCGCCATTGCGTACTAAATTGGATCCCTTCGCGCTCACGTTTTTCGTTAAGTACTGAACCTCGAACAACTTGCGGAAACCAAACGCCATAGTAACTATTACCACCTGCATCACTAATAGTATCCCAACCATTATTGTTATTAACTGCATTACCATTTATACCTATTGCTTGCCCAGTGCCAGTATAGCGCCACACATTGGCATCAGTACCGCCCGAAAGCGTTCTGTTTGTTCGCTCCTTATATGTATAGCCAACTAATATACCAACGTTTTCGTCGTCATTTTCCCATGAATATAAACCCGTAAACTGCGGCTCATACTCTTTTGTAACATCAGCGTAAGTACTCTCTACATTAAATACACCTGAGTTTACATCCATATTTAAAGGTTTTCGGCTGTGCATTAATACAGTGCCACCAACCCCACCTTCATCTAAACGTGCCTCTGGCGATTTATAAACCTCAACACTTTCAATCATTGAAGACGGTAACAAAGCATAATCAAACGAACGCGAAGGCTCCCCTGGAGAAGACGCAATAAAATTACCATTAAGCTGTCTAAAAGTAAGTTCTGACGATAAACCACGAATACTAACTGATGAACCTTCCCCGCCGTCACGCTCAATTACCACTCCGGGTACGCGCTGAAGTGAGTCGGCAACGTTTTTATCAGGGATCTTCAGCGGTAATTGCATCAACCACAGAGCCAGACATACGTTTTACGTCTAAGTTTTCAGCCATACTTGAACGGATACCACGTGCTTCTATTACTTCCATATCTTTTTTTATTTTTGCTTCATCGGTTGTTTCTGCACTAAATGCCAGTGTGTATAAAAATATACCTAAGTTTAAGCAAAACTAAATAAATCTTATTGCGAACAACTAATAGGTATAGAATATTAATTTTACAACTTTTAGATGACCTTAAATAAAGCTTTTCATGTAAAAGCACACCTTTAATATCTAAGCTGCTCCTTATTTTTAAAAGATGTTAAGTAGATCTTCTAAAAAATATAGACTAAAGTTAATTAAAGAACTTTATGACTGATAAAATTCATTAGCGCAATGCTAAAGAACCACTTTTAAAAGTGGAAGAAAAGGAGTTTTTACTTTTAATAATCGTCTTAATTAAGTCACACGCTAAAACACTGCTAAATATAACTAGTTTATATATCGTTGTTTATTCATGTTTTGTATTTTAATACTCGCTTGGATGAATATTCCTAATAAATTAACTTTGAATAGGAGCTTATTTATGAAAAGTAATATTAAATTAATCATTGCTGTATGTTTTATTATTTGGTTTATCAATGACAGCAACGCCCACAGTGCAAAATCTAACTTTGATCTAGATGACAATGGCTTATATGATGACTACGAACGTAAATTGTTACTTGATTTTCTTGGGGAAAAATACCCAGAAATCAACGCTAATTACGACACTAATGATGATGGTAAGGTAACAGTACTAGAGCAAACCACTGGTCGACTCCCATTATCGCTGCGTATTCCCAAACGCGCAATTGATAGCACAACCAAAGTTCCGTGGGCTTTAAACCTTTTTCCTGAGTGGCTTATGTCTGCTTATTTTCAAGAAGACACTTTAATAGGTAATGTAATAAATCATTCTTCGCGCGGAACTATTATAGCTAATGCAACACAAGCAAATCTCTCCCTTCAACCAGCCAAAACAAGAAAAAATAATGGTATTGAATTTACGGAGAATTCTGGGCAACATTTAATGATGCCGGGTCAACGTGATGCTAGGTGGAATTACAGATGGATGCTTTTTACATTTAGGATCGATGCTAATACAGGTGATAATGCTGAAACGATTTTATTAGATATTAATCAAGGTGAAGGTTCAAATAAGTCATCTCCTAAAATCTGGTATAACAAAACAAATGGTCTAAGTATTCAGTATGTAGGACTTAATAATAATGGTCTTGATAAACGAATTATGACCACTAAAAATGGCGTGGTTGCAGATGGTAAAACATGGAATGTTATTGTTGCCGGGATCCGTTATGGTCAAATGTTCGCCTCAGTAAATGGTACATTAATATCTAGTGAAACAGCCCAACCAGACCGCTTTTCAGGCGAGTGGATTAGTAATACTTCTTCATACATTGGCGATAAAGATATTGGTAATATGGCTTGGGCATATGATTCATTAGTATTTGGTTTAACTGAACCATCAGAAGCTATGGTTCAAAAAATGACTGGCTGGGCTGCTTATCGTCTAAGTACTAATAAAGCGTTATTTAGTAATGGAATATCTTCAATTGATCTGCCAAACAAGCACCCTTATAAGAGTAATAGACCTGTAATGGATGCTGAAGACTTCCCTTATCGTTATATTCATAACGAAAAAGAATGGACAGCTTGGGGGAGCTCTATTAACAGTACTGAAGTTAAAGTTAATGGCGGCGGTGAGCGTGTACCTACAGACGACTTTGAAAGAGTATTCTATGATGACTTTCGTAATAACCGAGTAAAAGCGAGCTTTAGTGGTGAATCTGACCTTTGGTCAGCCCCAGGATTCAATCCTGCGGTTGGCGGTAAAGCCCAACTCATAGCACCAAATGAAACAGATAATGCTTACCCCTACAATATAAATGAAGAAAAACAGACTCTATTATTAATCAAAAAAAATGAGCGATGGAGAGGAAGTGCCTTTTATAGCGTGAATGATCTTGGACATGGCTATACTTGGAGTGGAGCTAAAATATTCCGAATTCGTAGTATGTTTCCTAAAATAGAACAAGAAAATTTACCTGACGGATTATTCCCTGCATTTTGGTCATATGATCCTGACTTTTTGTTTTGGCGAACGGCAAATCGCATCGAAATTGATTGGTTTGAATTTCATGGTAAAAATGGATCGTGGTTAAACGGACTCGCTTCTCACTATCACTATGCTCATGTTCCCAATATATTTGCAAAAGATGACTCTAGCTATAAAAGTTACAAAGCATATGGAGGAGAGCTAACCGAACAAAAAAGTAAAATTGAAGGTGGTCTTGAATTTTGGGATGGACAATACCACACTTGGGAATTTGTCATTAATAATGACATAACCTATATAAATGTAACTATTAAAGATGAAGCAGGAAACGATAAATGGGTTGAAGTCGGGCGTGTTCCAACACCTCCTACTTATCTTGAAAGACTCGATCTTCAAGTTGACTATGCATTAAAGTATGACTATTTCCTTGAGCCATCGCCTGAGCAAACAAGTTTTACTATCGACTCTATTGAAGTACTACAAAAAACATCAAACATAATAAAAATCCCAAAACCCTTTATCAGTAGACCAATTATTACAGGGGAAAAAGCAGTTGGTGGCACCATAACTTGCCAAGCTAATTTACAAGATATTACAGATATTCGTTATTATTGGTTTGCTGATGGCTATCCGTTAACATACACAGCAACTAATACTTACGATATTACGAGTGAAGAGTCTGGGAAAGAAATTCGCTGTATGGTTAAAGCGGTTGGCGCACTTAACATGCCAGAAGCTTGGACTAATAAAGTGGATATAACACAATAATATCGAGGATATGTGAGTTGTGCCAGAGCTTATATATTCACCTAAAAAAGATAACTATTTACCCCGTAATTTAGAATCTAAATAGTTTCTATAATAAAATTCAATCATTAAATGAAGGCTATTCTTCAGGGCAAGATCACGAACTTTACCTTGACTTCAAAGTATGATCTTATACTCCTTTTTACAAGGAGCATTCTCATGCTTGATATTCAGCTATTT
>NZ_WTLC01000077.1:0-6341 GCF_011378875.1 Pseudoalteromonas sp. Z9A5 | reverse complement strand
CCTTTGCTTTTCAGCAAGCTTGTGACGCATCATTACTGTGAAATGGGATACATGATAATAAAATAAAGGCATCAATTTTGATGTTTATACATTAGATCGTCTTGACTTCAAGGGAGCGTCCATATATGTATTTGTTATTTTCTTTGTTTTTCTAAATTCAACATAATGAAAGTAGATGTATGAAGTCAAGATTTACCCCATTGGCTTGACCGACCCCATTGGCTTTTATTCGGGACCCTCTAATTCTAATGCCATAATAAAATCATAAAAACTATCAGCTAATTTTGAGAAAATATTGGGAACTACCCCATTTTTAGGATCAAAAGCATCACAGGCTTCTTCTTCAAATTCATAGTCATCAAATTCACCAGAATCCATATAGTGATCCCTTTCAATAAAGTATATTTCGCCAATAGAACCGGGAACCATACTCATAAATACATTACTACCGTCGCCGGTCTCCTCAATTAATATCGATTTAGGTGGTAATGAACGACCCCATTCATCACATCCGTTAATCATGCCTTTTATATTCAAAGAACTGGATATACCTATAGATTTTCTTCCCCCTTTAGGTTTAGGCAACTTAATTACATAGCTCATATCAATAGATTCTGGAGGAGTCATTTTATACCTTCCAATTTTTAATAAAAACTGCTTAAAGTCATCAGGCAAAGGTGTTCCGACTAAAGATTCTAATTTAGGTATGTATTCACTTGGGTCTATTCCCTTTGATAGAGCTACAGCTATATCGCTTAATTTATTCCACATATTATTTAATTTATCCATTATGCCTCCAAAAACTATTAACTATTCGCATTACTTACCCCACCAACATGTGGGTACTTTTTATGTACCTTACAATCAAGCATTTGCATTTTTTCATATCTTGATGATGGTGTGTATATTGGTTTATCTGAGGCAACTTTAATTTTCGGATTATTTTTACTACGGATATATAACCGTTTTTTTGTAGTATTGGTAAGCCCTGAATATGCTTGTGATATTTAGTTAGTTTTGAATCAGGGCTAATCTTGATCTTTTCACCGTTAACCTTATGTATTCTTTTAGTCGCGACTTACTATGGGAACCGACATTTAGACGGTCCTTTATAATCATTGAGGTTTACGGCGCTGTCACGTCAAAGTCATTTTTCACTAAAAAATCAGGAATGTAATCAGTTTCAACTGTTAGCTGGTAACCTTTAAGATCATAAGCATGGCTAGCGGCAGCCATTAAGGGTAGTGATATCCATCCTTGCTGCTCCCTTTTATCCTTTTTCCAATATTTTTTATGAGCCTCTAGCGCCTCTACCATGGCTTCATTAAATTCATCTTGTGCGTTGGCTGTGTAAATACAGCGGTATACTGGCATCAAAGGTAATAAAATATGTTGCACATAACGGCGACGGCCAGACGCTATTGCATTAGGGTCGGCTGCAATTAATGCCGCCTCAAGTAAGTCCCCCATATTGGCTTCAGGCTCAAATAAACCCTTCATTAAATTAATAAGCGCAGTATCAAATGCATCAGCTTTAATGTTTGCTTTATCAAACACACTTTGAGGTACTTGAATAAGTTGCTCTATCGCTTTTTTGTCACGCAGTGTTACCGCTGCATAAAATACTTTTTCCCACACATCGGTATGTAAATAAGCACCCGCAGGACCACCTGTTAACGCAAAAGTATCATTATTAATAGTTACATCAAAGGTTTCACCTTGCCGGCAAGCAAATATAAAATTGGCACTACCAAACTCTTCAATATGCTTTAAATACCGCACGATTTTTTGATGGGGCACTTCAGCCAACACCGCCTCACCAAAGGCATTGATAGCATCTTGAATAGAGCCGCCTAAAACACCTTGAGAGTTTTTAGTTTTAATAGTATTGATGCCTCTAAGCAGCAACTCTTCGTATTCATTGATATCTTCAAGTAAAAATTCCATTTTTGTTTCTTTGTAATGTCTTGCTATCATCTATTATATTCCTTTATTTTTTAGTATGAGTATTGCTAAAACCACTGGTTTTAGTTTTGGCTAACGAGCCATCTTTATGTAGCTTTTGCCTTAATTTTTTCGATAAGCCGTAAAAATCAGAATGGGTTTTATTGTTATTTTTTTGTCACGTCAAAGTCATTTTTCACTAAAAAATCAGGAATGTAATCAGTTTCAACGGTATACTGGCATCAAATTAACCTTCAATTATGTCCATTATTTTATCGTAATCGACATCAACGAGATCAGGAGTGCCAGTTACAAGAAAAGATAAGTAATCCGTAAAACTCTTAAATTTAGACTCTTCTTGTCCGTAAGTTTCCGTTAAAAATAGACCAACTTCACCAGCACGCTCTGACTCCTCTGAAAATAAAAAATAATAGCCACCACCATCATAAGAGTTGATAACCAGCCCATGCTCTGGTACTGATTGATATTCATCTTTATTATCATATCTTTGATGATAATATTCCGTTGCTCTTATAACATCTAAACTCTTATAATCTTCATTGTCCTCATCCAAAGGGACAAGACCGAATACTACATCTCCGAACCACAAACAAAAACCGTATTGTTCTAAAAAAAATTTATAGGGTTCAGGTAAAGTTATTTTAAGCTTCTCTTCTAAATCCTTAATCTGTACCTGTGGCGCACTGCCTTTTCTACATCTAAAGTTTTTAATTTTTTGCGCTTGCACCATTATTTTAGTTATTTCGTTACTCATTTTATTCCTTTAGGTTTGAATTTTGTCTTTTTAATATAAAACGATTAAATTTTCTCTGAACTTAAACGTGAACCGTCACTGTTATTGCCTTATAAAACTTTATCCTCTTTGTACCAATGACGTATTTTATTCACAGCTGCTTTTTATGTCTTTGCAGGTTTTGCGTACATAAATATTTGAACAATTTAATTAGAACATAAATTCAACCATTTTTGCCTAGCGCTGGCGTAATTTTTATTGTCGTTAAATAGCTTTTATATAAGCAGATTAATATAAATATGACTATTGATGGTGAAAACCAAATAAAAGTAAGCTTCAAAATAAAAAGAGGGTTCAACTAAAAAATAGATTTTTGACTAGCAAATTTATAGAGGTTTTTGATGAAGGCATGTTTTATTTTTATGAGATGTAAGTCAGCCAACTAACTACTTGGCTAAATATCAGATTATATAATTTTTGTGTTTTTGTGTTTTTGTATTTTTGTGTTTTTGTGTTTTTGTATTTTTGTGTTTTTGTGTTTTTGTGTTTTTGAAAATATGTCAATTTATACTTCAAACAACACCCAATGTTGTTTGAAGTGTAAGTTGACATAGCTGCATTCGACTTCATTGAGCTACAACGGCACAAGTGAAGTGTAACTTGGCATAGGATTGAAGTATAAAGTGACATAAAGTTACCGAATTGTAGCTTTAAAGCCAACATCATAAAAATACCGACTACTTTAGTTAGGTACTGTGTGACATTAGAGGACAGTGACAACCTAAAGCAAAGGTTTTTGTAAATAGTGATCAAGGCTGCCTGTACGGCGATGCAGGCTACCTTGTAACTATTAAAGAACGCAACCTTGTACATTCGTTGAGTCGCGTAGAAAGCTGTTACTATAATACGGTTACTGAAAACTTTTTTCCTACACTCAAAAAGCGAGTAATTAGGCGAAAAATATACTCGACACGCGAATATACGAGAGCTGAGATATTCAATTTTATAGAAATGTTTTACAATCTAATGTGCAGGCGGTGTCTCATCTGCTCAGTTTGAGTAAGTGTATAATTTTAAGTTAGAAACCTTTAGTGAAAGCTGGGAAGCCTAGATGGGGTTAACCTAACGTTATTTGAATTGAAAATACTAGCCTTAAGAAATAATCACTCATTAGAATAAAAATACACAGGGAATTAAATTGGAAGCAAATATCCTAACAGTTCTAGCCGTACTTGTTGCGGGATTCACATTATTATCAGAAGAAAAAAGAATTGATCTAAAATTAAGAATTTCAAAAATTGATATCTTTGGGCTTGCAATCATTTTCATCTCAATACTGTATATGGTTTATTTACCGCTTTTAAAAGAAATAAGTTTGATTATTCCATTACCTTGGTTACCAGGTTTTGACGCTAACTTAGCCACATTTTCTTTTATTTTCATCATTATTTGTTATTTTTTAATTAAGGTGAATGGGACAAAGCTGCCTAAAACAAGAATAAATTCATGGTCATTAACATCTGAGCAACTATTAAGAACTCACAAGTTTGATCAATTATCTTTCTTACTAAATAAATATCATGCTCAGTTTTTAAAAGCTGATAATGAGAATAGCCTCGAAAAAATAAGATTGAAATTATTAAAAGCATCTAATCCCCCTTCTCAAGATTTGCTAGGCAAGCTTAAACAGTTACAAGCTAAACGGGGAAATAGTAATGGACAATCTGATGTTAAGTCTAAGCCTGAAATCAATTTAAAAGATAAAGTTAAACAAGCTATTGCGAAGAACTTGTTAACATTCTTACCAAAAACGAGAAGGTACAGAAACGAAGCACGGGAAAGCCTTTCTAAGCTATTAAAGTCTAAACCATTTGTACAACACCTAACAATTTCCTATCCACTACTCTGCGCTAAATTTACCACTTCACGATTCAATGGTGATGAGGAATTTACAACCAATTATTTAACAGAACTAATATCTAACCAGCAAAGTTCTTTGTATAGAGAGTTAAAAGATAATCAGAACTGCTCCTATACTGGTGAATATTACATTGATGAAAGTAATCAATTACTAAGTTTTTATTTTATGGATATTAAAACTGCGTCAGATACCAGTATATGGAAGCCAGTTGGTGATTACACTACAAATTTCATCAAAAAACAAAGAGGGACAAATAACTTTTACAATAGTTCATATGACTATAGTTATGAAGACGATAAATGGCAGTGTCCCATATATATAACTATATGTTTATTTAAGGTTATGGTGTCTAAAGCTATTTTTGACAGGCACCAAGATCATATGTGGCTTATGTATATTGAATTTTTTATTGACGAGATACTAGCCAACTATGAGCCAAAGCCGTTAATTGATCTTGAGCGAGAATTTCCCACTCACTTTGATTTTTTAATTTATTTTGCTATTTCGACTTGCTGTGATTGGGCAAGAACTCCAGTCTATCTCACTAATATTAATAATGTGGCAGAATCAGATAAAAAAGGGTATCCCGAATATTGGGCATCCAAGACATTAGGGCAGATATTAAGAAAAGTCATTCTCAGCTCCAAACAAACAGACACACAATGTATATATTACCTTGAGATGGTCGTCAGGCTAGTGAACGAGTTAGACCAATCAAATCATAAAGATTATTCAAAACTAATAATGAACGCTTTATTAAAGCAATACGATTATTCTCAACCTGACAAATTATTTGTGACCAAGCTGGAAAATTACTACCAACAAATAGATCATGTACTAAGAAAAAGCTCATCAACTTTTGCTACTCTCTTAAAACAAGCTAAGGTTGGTAAGATGATGTAGCGTACATAGGCTTAAAGTTTTAGAAACTCTAAACGGTTTCTTTTCGAGCAGTTCTCGTGAAATTGAGGCTATGCTTGCTTTTTACTAGACCATAGTAAAATGACATTTATAGAACAACCAAAAGATGATCTAGTTAAATAACTTGGGTTACGCGCAACAGGTTTCTTTAAACATTTTGAAAAACTGAGCAGTAACGAAAAACTTTATGGCTTAGATGATAAGGATAAAATTATCTGTGATAACAAAAAATAGCTCAAGCCTGAATAAACACAAATAGCTCATACCTTATTCGATTTTAGAGTAAAAGACCCCAGCGTTTGCTGAGGTCTTTTTATTTAGCCTCTGCCTTCTCGGCAGTTAAAAGTCACAAGTTGTGGTTGTTTGCTTTCTGGCCTAACTTCAGCTGCCTACTCAGCAGTTCACTATAAAAAATAGTTTAAATTCCTATGAATACCAAACTGTTAAATGAATTTAAATGTTTTCCCCTTATTTTTAATCAATCAACTCATTGAAAATTAAAAGAGTGTTTTAAAACTATTAAAAAAGAGTATTCAAAGAGGGAACCGTACCTTGAAATGTTTGATTTGTAGCAAAGCCATAATTATTAAATTGATTTTC
This sequence comes from Pseudoalteromonas sp. Z9A5, assembly GCF_011378875.1. Classification (NCBI taxonomy): domain Bacteria; kingdom Pseudomonadati; phylum Pseudomonadota; class Gammaproteobacteria; order Alteromonadales; family Pseudoalteromonadaceae; genus Pseudoalteromonas; species Pseudoalteromonas sp. Z9A5. The sequence goes on along the minus strand of NZ_WTLC01000077.1, from coordinate 201 downwards.
TATCGCATTAGTATTTCCAATTTTTTGTATGTGAAGTATAAAATCTTCCTCATATTCGTAACCTATTGGTTGTGCTTCAAATACGACTATTGATGGTGAAAACCAAAAAAGTAAGCTTCAAAATAAAAAGAGGGTTCAACTAAAAAATAGATTTTTGACTAGCAAATTTATAGAGGTTTTTGATGAAGGCATGTTTTATTT